>JBIKVL010000366.1:0-5288 GCA_044356875.1 Pirellulaceae bacterium
AGCTGGCAGAGCACATCGTAATTGATGGTCTGCGAAATACCTCGTGTGGAGCCGTCGCAGAGCACGAAAGACGCGGTACCGGGGTGCATGCTATTGAAAACCCAGGCGTATGTACGACGCAGAGCGTCGTTCTGATAGGGGCGGTTGATGTTCCAGTCATTGCCAAAGGGCAGACTGTTGGTGCTGGGGCTGATGACCGTTGACGAGTTGCCGGGTGTGTAGCCATGGCAGCAGGTATGCGTGCCGGTAAGCCCCCAGGGGCCGTAAGCGCTCGAGGTTTTGCCCTTGATGCCAGCGCCGCCGGTCGCCTCGCCTACCGCGATGCTGTTGCTGGTTCCATCGGTGATAGCGGCGAAAGTGGCGCCCCCATCGTTTCCGAACGCGCCTTGGCGGACATCGCCACCATACACGCTGTAGCGATCGCTGTAGTCGGTGAATCCACCCGTTGCGAACAGGTAATTGGTGCGTTTGGCGTTGTTACGGGAGTAGAAATCGCCTGCCGTTCCCGCACCGCTGGTGACGTTTTCGCCAGCGACTGGCGACGAGGGGCATTCGAGCATCTTGAGTCGCAGGCTGGAGATCGCCAAGTTGGTCGCGTCGGTTCCCATCACTGGCAAACCGTAGGGCGACGACATGCTCGAACACACATTGAAGTTGTACTGGCTGTGCGCCGCGCCTTGCTCGAATTGCGGCAACATCATCGTCCAACCCGTCGTGTTTTTGACCTGCGTGTTCCAGGCCGGAAAGTTCGCGCGGCCGCTGCCCATCAGGGCCGGCGGAAACACGCCGTAGATGTCATGGTAATTGTGCAGAGCCAACCCGATTTGCTTCAGATTGTTGGTGCATTGTGTCCGTCGGGCCGCTTCGCGCGCGGCCTGAACGGCTGGCAACAGCAAGGCCACAAGGACACCGATAATTGCGATCACCACCAGCAATTCAACCAGGGTGAATGCGGAGCGCGAAGGGCGACGCCTAACGGGATTCATACGAGATCTCCACGAGGAATAGAGGACGTGGTCAGCCTGTTTCACGTCCGAAGCGACGTAAGGCGTTCACGACTTCGCGCCGCGACGGTGGCGAAGCTCGACCCGTAGAACCATCTCCCGAGCGAGCGAAAAAATGCCAGCCGCTGTCACGCGCAAGGGCGAGTCAGCCAAACATCAAGCGACAGTCGAGAAAACCGATAACGCTGGGAACACCGCGAACGCGGAAGGAACGAGAAGCCTTTGCCTGGGCTCAGTTGTCGAAAATCGTAGCCTTCGCCCCCGAATATTCAAGAGATTTGTCCGAAAACGCCCATCTGTGGGGGAATCTGTTTCGAGCCGATCCCTATTTACGCTTCGAGGCGAACACCTCCAAAAACCGCCGAGCGATCGGAAAGTTGCGGACAATCAACGTCGAGATCGATTCTTTCGCGGAATTTAGGGCGTTGCCGCGCTAGCACGGATCCGACAGCACGGATCCGACAGCACGGATCCGACAGCACGGATCCGACAGCACGGATCCGACAAGGACGATCAACCAGCATGGATTCGCCAGCCCGCAGAGCGTCCCCGATCGTTCCGTGTGTCGAAATCCGTGCTCGGCTCATGACTTGCCGGTATCATATTCCGATGAACCATCGAAGAGTAACGCGACTGCTTCGAGTCGCTGCCCTGCGGAGAGCCTAGGCAATGAAACGTTCCCACGGGTTGTTGGTGGAATGGCGTCGGTGCGTAGCGATGGCGGCGGCGATCGTCGCGGCGAGCTTGGTTTGGACGGCTTCGGGCACCGCCGTCGTGCTGGGACAAGGCAACCCGGGTGGTGGTAATCAAGGCGGGGGGAACCCCGGTGGCGGCAATCCTGGCGGGGGCAACGCGGGCGGCAATGTCGTGCGGGGCGTGCCGCTCGGGTCGCTCGGGGCGGGCGGGCCGGCGCGGCGCGTACCCGACGACGACTACTACATCAGCCTTGCCTCGTATTATTCGGGCGATTACGCCGTTGCCCGCCGCAATTTCCTCGATGTGTCCCGGGGCGGAATCAAAGGCGTCGACGGGCGTCGGTGGATCGATTCGATTTGCTACCACACGATGCTTGGCGAGTGCCATTACCAGATGGGCGATTTGGTCGCGTCGCTTGACCAGCACACGACGGCGTTGTCGCTCTACCTGGCCAACTTGACGTGGATGGTGCGAGTGGATTTCCCGCCAGCACCCGATTTGATGGCGCGCGTTTCGCGGCCGCCAACGTGGGGTGCGAGCCGGCGGACGGTGGCGCTCGGCCGTTACCCCGATACGCTCCGCACCTTCATGGGGCAAACGGACGCGGGCAACATGGCGGCGGTGCAGCAGGGCGGCGTGATCGCCCAGCCGCAGCTCTACCCCATCGGCGCGATGGAGATCCTGCGGTGCATCACCTTGTCGCTCAAACGCCGCGCCGAATTGGTGGGACCGACGGGCCAGTATGATCCGATCACCGAGCGGGTTCTGGCGGCCGTGATGCAGCGTCCCGGTCCGGCGAACCATTGGTCGCAGTGTTTCCTCGACTTGCAGATCGGACTCGCGCTGCTGGCCGCCGGCAAGCCAGCGCAGGCCGCTTCGGAACTGCAAAAGTCGTTGCTCGCGGGCGGCCAGTTCGAACATCCGCTGACCTGTGTGGCACTGTTGGAACTGGGGAAGATTTCGCTGGCGGCCGGCCAGTGGGACGCGGCGGCAACAGCCTTCGCGGAAGCCACCTATTCCGCTGCCGTCTATGGCCAGTACGACGTGCTGGAAGAAGCGTTCCGAGGAGCCGTATCGACGCATCTGCAGCGCGGCAACAAAACGTTCTTCGCGCCGCTGGAACCGGCCGCGGTCTGGGCCGATCGGACGTCGGTGAGCCTCCAGGCCACGTTGTATACGCTGGCGGCGGAGAATCTGTTGGCGATCGGCGAATCGGCGCGCGCCATGGCGATGTTGATCAAAGCCCGCACGGTGCTAGGCCGGCACGACGCCCTGCTCGGATTGGCCGGCGCCCGCTATCAATTTGAGCTCGCGAAGGGCAGCTTTCAAACGGGCAATCTCGCGGTCGGCAACACCGCCTTGGCGGCCGCGATGGTCTTTCAAACCAAAGGTTCGAAACGCGTCTTCCAATCGGTGCTCGCCAACAACCTGTATGTCGCGAACGTGCTCTCCGATCGCTCGGCCGACGCGCTCTACACCGAAGTGCTTCGCGAGCCCCAGCCGGCGGACTGGTCGAGCGAGCCGATGGAGACGCTCGCCGTCTCGATGGTCAACCGTTTCGGCGCGATGGAGAACTGGTTCGAGGTCGCACTCAAACGCAACGAGCCGGAGAGAGCGTGCGAGATCGCCGACCGAGTCCGTCGGCAACGGTTTTTCGCCAGCTTGCCGCTTGGCGGCCGGATGCTCGCGTTGCGGTGGGTTTTGGACGGACCTGTCGAGTCGCTCGGGGACCGCGGCCTGCTGCAACGCCGCGACATTTTCGCCAAGTATCCACAGTTCGCCGAAACGGCTCGACTCATCGAGACGGTTCGACAGGAGATCGCCAAAGAGCCGTTGACGTTCGACACGCCGGAGGCGATGAAGCCGGTCCAACAGAAGTACGAGCAGTTGGCGAAACTGGCGGCGGCTCAGGAACTGATTCTGCACGACATGTCGGTCCAACGCTTGCCTGCCGATTACGCCTTTCCGCCGCTGCTATCGCTGAAGGATCTGCAGCCGCGTCTGCCGGAAAAGACGCTCGTGTTGGCGTACTACAACGCCTCGCGAGGGCTCTACGGTTTCGCGATCACGCGGGACAAGTACGCGATTTTCCGAGTGGAATCGCCGAACAAGCTCCGCGCCGACCTGGTCGAGATGGCCAAACGCATGGGGCTCCGCGACCGCACGCAACCGCTGGCCGCGAAAGATCTGAGCGACCTGGAATGGCGAGTTTTGGGCGAACGGCTGGGGGCCGTGTTGACCAACAATGCCAAGCCGGAAAGCTGGGACCAGTACAGCGACGTGGTGATCGTTCCCGACGGACCGCTGTGGTATTGCCCGTTCGAGGCGCTACCGGTCGCCCGCGACGGCGAGTTCATGATTGCCAAGACGCGAGTCCGCTATGTGCCCAGCGTGTCGATGGCCGCGCCCGACGCTCGGCCAACCCGTGTCAATCCGCGGACCGCCGTGGTGGCCGGCCGCCTGTACCCCACGGAAGACCTCAAGGTGGCCGCTGCCGCGGCCGAGGAACTGGCCGGGGTCTTGCCGCAGGTCACTCGGTTGCCCAACCGCTTGCCGGCGCCTTCGAGTTTGGTTGCTAAGTTCGTCGATCGGTTGGTCGTCTACCACGACATGGAAGATTCGGACCGCGCGCCGTACGACTGGTCGCCTGTCCAAATCGACCAGAAGAAACCCGCGAGCAACCTTGCCAGTTTGCTAAGCATGCCTTGGGGCGGTCCCAGCCAAGTCATTTACCCCGGCTTCCACTCGGCCATCGAATCCGGGTTGAAGAAGGGGGGCGCGGGCGACGAGCTGTTCCTCACCGTCTGTGGCCTGATGGCTACCGGCACCCAAACCGCGTTGCTCAGCCGGTGGCGGGTCGGCGGGGAATCGAGCTACGATTTGATTCGCGAATTCGCCCAAGAGTTACCCCACACGTCCGCCAGCGCCGCGTGGCAACGGAGCGTGTTGTTGAAAATGGACGAGGAGATCGATCCGGCGCGCGAACCACGGGTGCGTCCCGGCCCGCCGGGCGAATCGATTTCAGCCCGCCATCCCTTCTTCTGGTCCGGCTACCTGCTCGCGGACACCGCCGCGCCACCCGCTCCGCCCGCCGACGACGCGGCGGACAAGGCGGCGCAGAAATAAGCAACCGGATCTGCGTCCAAGCAGCCAGCTATTCCATGTCGCTCGTCAGCAGGGAAAGGTACTCTTTGTACGCGTAAACTCGATCGCGACGCCTACCTGTGGTCTCTTTGAGAATCCGCGATTGGCACAGGGATTCGACGGCCTTGGCCGCTGTCGGCTTCGTCGTCTTTAGGATTTCCATCGCCAGCGGGATGGTGATGATCGGATGGCTTGGCAACAGATCCAGCAGCCGAACGCCGGGGACGGTAATGCCAACCCGTTCGAGAAAACGCTGCCGATCGGATGTCAAGAGCGAAAACAGTCTGCCTGCGGTGTTCACTCCGTCATCGGCCGCCTCGCGGACGCATTCGAGGAAGAAAGCGGTCCATCCCTCCCAATCGCCATCCGTCCTCACCGCTGACAAACGCGTGTAGTACTCGTCGCGATGGCGTTTGAGAGAAAGGCTGAGATAAAGCAGAGGCG
>JBIKVL010000356.1:0-5360 GCA_044356875.1 Pirellulaceae bacterium
CCGCGACCGTGGCCACGCTGGAGCCGTTAGTGAAGCTGTCGTTTCCTTCAAGCCCCACAAAGCGAATGGACTTGACTTGCGATGTTTTGAGGGTGCGGGAAGTGGTGCCCGCATCCGTCAGGAGGGTGGCGACAATGTTCGAGCCCGAAACGGCGACCGTCGCGGTATCGTTTCCAGCGGCCCCTTCAATTGTCAGGAGCCCGCTACGGGAAGTGAAAGTAATTCCCGCGGTCAAGGCCACGCGAGTTTCCAACGATTCGACACGCAAGGTCCGGTTTCGTTGTTCGCGACGACGGCGATCCGCAAGACGCGATGGTTTGGAACGTTTCACGCGAGAGTTCCCGAGACTAGAAGTACTAGAAGACGAGCAGTGAAGGCGATAGCGGTCGCCCGATGGTCGTATCCTCGGCTTCGAGCGAAATCCAGTCGAGTCGGGGAATACCCTAATTCCGCGTGGAAGTCTCGATGGACGCCTTCGCGATGACCGCCGAGCCCCAGACGCCGAGCCCCAGACGCGGGCCGACTCGGTTCGTGGTCGCCGTGAGTTGCGTGCGACCGGTCCCTGCCTTGGGCGATCATGATTTTGACGCCGCGAAAGGTGGTCCGGCAAAGCGCCGAATGGGTGCTTTCCTCCCCTTCACGGGCCGGAGTGGCGACCGTGTGTCCCCTGTGGGAACTCGACGAATGTCGCTTTGGTCGAGACGGAGCAGTGGGGGGACCTTTGTGTTTCCGAGCGCGAGAGGTTATTCTTCCCTTTTCGAATCGGTAGCTACGTAGGCTAGAACGCGTCAACTTCCAGGATTCTCCGATAGGAGGCCATGCCCTGGCTAATCCCATGTCGAATTGCTGCCCAGCGGTGAAAGCCGGTTGGGGCTTCGCGGTGGCGATCGTGCTGCTGCGGGTCTGCGTCGGTTTCCATTTCTTCAAGGAAGGCGCCAACAAACTGCAGGATCCGAAGCCGTTCTCGGCCATGTTCTTCGGCGGTGCGAAAGGGCCGTTCGCACCCACCTTCCAAGCGATGGTGTGGGACGCGGACGGCGCCGAACGCTTCGACGCGGACAAGGTGGTCGCGGCATGGTCCGACTACGTCCAGAAAGCTAAGGTTCACTTTGGGTTCGATCCCGATCAGGTGAAGTTGGCGGATGAGAAACTGGGCCGCCGGGAGCAGTTGCTGCGGGATTACCTCGGGGGGCGGGCGGACGACATCGACGAGTATTTCAAAGGCTTGAAGCGGGCCGAGGCGAATCGCGCAGATCCACCGCGTTGGCAGGTCGCATCCCTGCGCGGCCAGTCGGAAAAAATCGAATATGAACTAAAGGCCAAACGCGGCCCGTGGCTCGCGGAAATCGATCGTCAAGGGAAGGACTTAGAGCGGGACATCGCCGAGGTGGCGACCAGCGAACAGCGGGCTGCGGCCGGGACGCTCGCCGTGTTCAAGCCGGGACGACGGTTCCTGGACTCCGAAGCGGTGGACAAAATCATCCCGTGCTTCGACGCGACCCTGGGAATCCTGCTGGTTCTTGGTCTGTTCACGCGGCCGGCCGCCTTGGTCGCCGCCGCGTTTTTAACCTCGGTCGTCGCCTCCCAGTGGCCCGGGTCGTATGGTGCCCAGCCCACCTACTACCAAGCCGTTGAGCTGTGCGCGTTGCTGGTTTTGGCCGCCGCCAACGCGGGCCGAGTCGCGGGCCTCGATACGTTCGTTGATCTCGCTTGTGCTAAGTGGTGTCCTCTCCAGCTGTTCCGTTCCGCGAAGACGGCTTGATCACCGTCGCTAAACCGAATCGGTCCGAAGCCACGGCCCAGCGGCCTCAAACCGTCTGACGAGCCGACGAGCTAACAAGCCATTCAACCAATTAGCCGATCTCCCGGCCGCGTAGCTCGCCGGCGATTCGAACACTCCACCTCTGTTCCATAAGGGTTAAGCGTATGAACCTTGGTCCCGAGCAAAAGGCGATCGGTCGCGACAATTACTACGAAGCGGTAGGAGTGTCGCGCCGCGAATTCATGCAAAAGGTGATCGCGACGGGGGCCGTGTCCGGGGCTGGCCTTGGCGCGATGTATTTTAACTACGGCAAAGTGGGCGACCCGCTGCGAGTGGGTGTGATCGGCACGGGCGACGAGGGCCAAGTGTTGATCGGGGCCGTGAATCCCGACTATGTGCAAGTGACGGCGATTGCGGATATTCGCCCCTACAACATCCATCGGGCCTTCCATGGCGACTGGGCGTCCGATACGGCTCTGTACGCTCGCCCTGGCTTGATTTCGAAGTACAAATGGGCCAGCGAGGATGACGCCCGCAAGCACGTCAAGGTTTACGATAAGGACTACCACGACCTGCTCAAGGATCCGTCCGTCGAGGCGGTGATTATCGCCTTGCCGCTGCACTTGCATGCCAAGGTGGCGATCGAGGCGATGCAAGCGGGCAAGCACGTTTTGTGCGAAAAACTGATGGCCCACAACGTCGCTCAGTGCAAGGTGATGGGGCGGTTCGCCGCCGACAACAATCTTTACTTGGCGATCGGACATCAGCGGCATTACAGCATTCTGTACGACAACGCCGTGAACCTCATTCGCTGGGGTTTGCTCGGCCAATTGCACCACATCCGCGCCCAATGGCATCGGGGCAACTTGCCCGGAAACGATAGCTGGCAGCAGCCGTTGCCGGGCGGCGAGCCAGGCGCGGGAAGCAAGACGATTGACAAGATCGTCCGGCAACTCAAGGGGTTGGAGAAGGAACTGAAGGAGGAGTCCGATCCGGCCCGAATCCGTCAACTCGAGAAAAAGGTGGCTCAGTGGCGAGCTTGGAATGAGGATCGGGGAATCAACGCCGAGCAGTTCGGCTACCAGAATTTCACGCTCGGTGGCCGGGAGCGTTCGGCGCTCGAAGAGCTCTGCCGCTGGCGGTTGTGGGAACGCACGGGCGGCGGCTTGATGGCCGAGCTTGGCAGCCATCAATTGGACGCGGCCAGTATCTTCTGCAGCGCGTTGCGAAAAGACGGGAAGAAGGCACATCCGCTGACGGTCCACGCGGTGGGAGGCCGGCATATCTTCCCCTTGGATCGACATGCCGAGGACCATGTGTACTGCATGTTCGAGTTCCCTGGACCCGCTTACGATCCGGAATTCCCGGTCGGATACAAGGACGAAGTCACCTCGACACCCGATCCGAAGTCGGGAATTCCGGGACATGACGCCGATCCGAACAAGAAGATCATCGTCACCTACTCGTCGATCAACGGCAACGGCTACGGTGGCTACGGCGAAGTGGTTATGGGCACGCGTGGGACGTTGATCCTGGAACGCGAGCAGGAAGTGATGTTGTATAAGGACGCGGACACCTACTCCAAGGTTAGCGTGAAGAACGACAAGGGTGGGCCGACCATGGACACGCAGGCGAGCGGCGGGGCGCAGGCCGCGGTCGCCAAGGCGGCCCAGGACTCGGGGCCCGTCAGCCGCGGCTACACCGAGGAAATCGAGCACTGGGCTTTTGCGATCCGCGAAAAGGCGCCGCTGGAATCGCTCCGCTGCCGTTCCGAGGTTGCTTTGGGCGACGCGATCATCGCGCTCACTTCCAACATCGCGATCAATCGCTCGATCAAGGGCGAGGCGGGCTACGTGAAGTTCAAGGAAGAATGGTTTGATTTGAAGAGCGACGAGACGCCGGACGGCAGCAGCGTCGCCGAAGAGTTTGACCGTTTGGTCAAGGGAAAGGTTTGATAGGAAACGCCCCGAACGGTGTGCCTAAGAGAGTGTGCCTAAAAGGGCGTGCCTTAGAGAGTGTGCCTGAAAGAGTGTGCCTGAAAGAGTGTGACCATAAACGCCTGCTCGCGGAAGGCATCGCGGCACGCTGACAACAGGCGTTCTCACGACCGGATTCACTAACGGTCGTGGCGTGGCGGTGGAAGAGCGTTGGGGCATGGGCCGAGTGTACGTGTGAGGAAAAGCGAGAGTAGACACCATGGAAAAGTGGCCGATTGGGGTGTTCACCAGCGTCGACGCGGGGCTGGGCGTGAAACTGGAGGTGGCGCACGAACTGGGCATTCCCACGATTCAGTTGCACGCGCCTCATCAGGAAACTCGCACGCAAGCGAACGCGGACCGGTTCCTGGCGCGGCTTCGGGAACTGAATATCACCCTCACCTGCGTCTTTGGCGGTTTCGAGGGGGAAAGCTACGCGGACATTCCGACAGTATCCCGCACCGTTGGGCTCGTGCCCCGAGAGACTCGGGCCGCCCGGACGAAGGAAATGAAGGAAATTGCCGACTTCGCGAAGATGCTCGGTTGTCGCTGTGTGGCGTTGCATTTGGGATTCGTGCCGCATGACACGAACGATCCGTTGTACGCGGAAGTGATTGGCGTCGCTCGCGACATTTGCGACCATTGCCGGGCCAATGGTCAGGCCTTGCATCTGGAAACGGGACAGGAAACGGCGGACGGTCTCGTGAAGTTCATCGAGGATGTCCAACGGGACAACCTTTTCATCAACTTCGATCCTGCGAACATGATCCTGTATGGCACGGGCGAACCGATCGAGGCCCTACGAAAGGTTGGCAAGTATGTCCGCAGTATCCACTGCAAGGACGGCAAGTGGGCAAAGAATCCGGGCCAGGAATGGGGCCAGGAAGTGCCGCTCGGCGATGGCGATGTGAACATGGAACGCTATCTACGGACGCTGAAGGAGATCGGCTACGAAGGTCCGTTGACGATCGAACGCGAGATTCCGCAAGAGCCCGAACGGCAGAAGGCTGAAATCGGCCATGCCGTCCGCCTGCTATCGTCGCTCAAGGCCCAGATCGGATAACGGGGACCTCGGCTAAGGGCAATACCGTTCAACATTCCGTAACTGATTACATTATTTAAGTTCGCGCCACATTTCGCGGGGCGGTCGGAACTCGATCGTCGGCAATTCCACGGCAAGTTGTGACGGGCGGTCATTCGTTGCCGATTCTTTGGCCGAAGGCCAAACTCAGCGTAGCCTAGGGCAACGCCCTAGGGCGCCTGATGGCCCCATCACCATTGGTTGGCTGAAAGCCAACCTCACCAGCGCCGTTGGGAGTGATTGGCGAGATTCAACGAATTGCTGCAAAATGGGCGACTTTGAATCGACAAAATGGGTTGAGGTTGGCCTTCAGCCAACCAAAGTTAGGTGTTTCGGTAACTCGCGGTTTCTTTGGGGGTGTTGCTTGGCCCACCTGGGGCGTTGCCCCAGGCTACGTTGAAGTTGGCCTTCGGCCAACAGGTACAACCGTCCTTAACTTGGGGTGAATCCGAGTGCCTTTATCCCTCCCTGTTTCAGCAGACGCAAGCTTCAGAACGACAGTGACTTAACGCTAAATGAACGGTATTCCCCTTAAGCGACC
>JBIKVL010000026.1:0-12625 GCA_044356875.1 Pirellulaceae bacterium
ACTTAGGACTCGGGACTTAGGACTCGGGACCGAGGAACCACGGATTTCACGAAGTGCACGAATCGGATTCGGTTCCCGGGAGCTTTCGGCCGGTGAGGCGTTCGAACGCTTCGAGGTACTTTTGCCGCGTTCGTAGCACAACGTCGTCGGGGAGGGCCGGCGGCGGGCTGTTTTTGTCCCAGGTGGTGGTTTCGAGCCAATCGCGGACGAATTGCTTGTCGAACGACGGTTGGCTACGTCCCGGGGCGTACAGGTCGGCGGGCCAGAACCGCGAACTGTCAGGGGTCAGCACTTCGTCGATGAGGATCAGTTGGCCGTCGCACACGCCCCACTCGAATTTCGTGTCGGCGATGATGATGCCCTGTTGGGCGGCGTGCGCGGCGCCGCGTCGATAGATTTCGAGGCTTAACTCGCGAAGCTCATCGGCCTGTGTGCGCCCGATGATTTCGACCATCCGCTCGAATGGGATGTTGATGTCGTGGCCGGATTGCTCTTTGGTGGCCGGCGTGAAGATCGGCGTCGTGAGCCGTTCGCCTTGGCGAAGTCCCGGCGGCAGCGGCTGGCCGCATACGGTGTTTGTTCGCTGGTATTCTTTCCAGCCCGAGCCTTCCAGGTAGCCGCGAACGACGCATTCGATCGGCACGACGGCTGCTTTTTTCGTGACCATCGCTCGTCCCTCGAGATCCTCCCGTGGCGTGCCCGGTGGCAGCGGCAGGTCGTCCAGGGTGGCGGAGAGTAGGTGGTGCGGGACGTTGAGGATGCCAAACCAGAAGGCGCTGAGTTGGGTTAGGACGCGGCCTTTGTCGGGGATCCCGGTCGGCAGGACCCAGTCGAACGCGCTGATGCGGTCGGTGCTGATCATCAGCAGTCGGTCGCCCAGTTCGTAAATGTCGCGGACCTTGCCTCGGCGGACGGGCAGTCCTTGCAGCCGGGTTTCCAGGACCACTCGGGACATCGTTCGGTTTCCTTGGTTGTTGGCGACGTCGCGGACAGGGCGGCTCAAAACGTCGTGAAAATGGCGGCGGAGGACGGCAGACGCTTCTGGGACGGCACGAGCAGGCAGTATATCAATCCCCTTCCCGAGTTGTCCGCGCGTGGCAACGCGGTTAAGCTTTCAAGCTTCCAAAGTCAATCTTTTGCCGCCGCCGTGCCGGTTCCGAGCTGCCACATGGGCTTCATGCGTTTCCTCGTTCCTTCGGATGAACGCTTGCGGGACGAGGCGGTGCAACGCGCCTACCTGATGGGCATGGATTATGTTCCCTGGGCGTCGCAGGCGGCGTGGGACGGCCAGGTATTGACGGTGGAACGGGAGGTCCGCGAATCGGGAATGTTGGCGATCCCATGGACGGTTCCGGGCCATGGCGAATACGTGCTGCAGACGACAAGTCTGGTCGAGCGGCGACAACCGTACCTCTTGCAGCTGGAATTGGCTCGCGGCACGCTCCATCGGTTGCGTTCCCAAATCTCCAACTGGAGGCAGCTCGGGTATCGGCCAACCGAGTCGACCGTGCGGTCGCTCGATGCGGCCCACGAGGCGTTCATCGTCGCGGCGACGCGGCAGGCCGAGGTGCCGGTTTGTTTGGCCGCTTGCGACGAATGTCAGCGGCACGGCTTTGACGCCGCGGAGTCGGCGAGTCTTGAGTTTTCGCTGGCCGCGATTCAATCCCGTCGGCTTAACCAACCGTTGCCAACGCTCTTGGGATTGACGGTCGAGAGTCCTCCGCTGGACGGTCGCGCCGAGAAGTGGCTGCAGACGGCGTTCAACACGGCTCATGTGTCGCTGTGTTGGAGCGAGATGGAGCAGATTTCGGGAACGCGGAGTTTCGCGGCGATCGAGCATCAATTGCGGTGGTGCCGCGAGCAGGGATTGAAGATCATCGCGGGACCATTGTTTCGCCCGAGCCGACGGTCGTGGCCCACGTGGCTCGACACCCGCGGTTCGGACTTCGCTGAGCTCCATCGGCACGTCGTTGAACATGTCGACGCCACCGTCAACGCGTTCCAGGGGAAAGTTCACGCTTGGCATGCGGTCTCTGGGATCGTCAACGACGGCGAAATCCGGCTCAGCGAGGAACAGCGGCTGCGGCTGACCGTCAGTGTGATCGAGACGATTCGCAAAGCCGACTCGCGGACTCCGGTCATCGTAAGTTTCGATCAGCCCTGGGGCGAATACATGACCCGGCGGCATTTCGACCTGTCGCCACTGCATTACGCCGACATGCTGGTCCGCTCGGAGTTGGGAGTTTCCGGCTTGGGATTGGAGATCAACTTTGGCTATGGCAGCCGTGCCACCTGGCCGCGCGACCTGCTGGAAGTCAGCCGGCTGATCGACCATTGGAGCCTCCTGGGGTTGCCGCTGCTGCTGTTCGTGACCGCGCCGAGCGACCTGGTCCGGGATCCCCGCGCGGTCGAGCCGTCGGAACCGTGCCCGCGATTGGGACCGGAAGGCGCGTCGCCCGAATGGCAACGGGCTTTCGCCGATCGCTTCACGACCTTGGTGCTGGCCCGGCAAGCTGTGCACAGCGTGGTGTGGAATCAGGGACGCGACGAGTTGCCGCACGATTTCGCGCACGGCGGATTGTTCGACGCGGCGGGCATCCGAAAACCGGCCATCGAAACGCTCGCCAATCTCCGCCATCGGTTCTTGGGTTAGCGTCGCGATTTCGCGTCGCGATTGAGCTTTGCGGGATCGCTTTTCGGGATAGTGTCGCCGGATTGCTTTGCGGTTTAGCGTCGCGGGATCGCTTGTAGCGACCGACGCGGCGCTGTTTCGGCGCGGCGCTGTTTCGGCGCGACGCTGTTTCGGTGGCGAGCGAGTTGTCATTTTTAGTCTTCGCGGCGCCCGTGACCGCGCGAGTCCGTGAGGAGCCACGATGAGAGCCGTTCCTGTCACTTTCGCCATGGTTCTGGCTGCCTGTGCATCGCCACTTTGGGGTGGCGAAGAGGCCAAGCGGCCCAACGTTCTCTTCATCGCGGTCGACGACCTAAAGCCGGCGATCGCCGCCGCTGGCGATCCGCTGGCGAAGACACCCAACATCGACTTGCTGGCCAAACGCGGCACGATTTTTACCCGCGCCTACTGCCAGCAAGCCGTCTGCAGCCCGAGCCGTTCGTCGTTGCTGACCGGCCGAAGGCCCGACAGCACGAAGGTGTACGACTTGGTCACGCACTTCCGCAAAGCCCTGCCGGACGTGGTCACTCTGCCGCAGCACTTCAAAGCGAACGGCTATTACGCTCATGGAATCGGAAAGATCTACCACGGCGGGTACGACGACCCGCCGAGCTGGAGCGTTCCGTGGGAGGGCACCAAAGGCAAGAACTACGGCCCCGAGGGGTTGAGCATTCAAGCGCAAGCGAAAGGCGGGGCGCAAGCGAAAGGCGGGGGGAAAGGCGGGGCGAACGCGAAGTCGAATGATCCGGGCAAGTTCCGGGGACCCGCGTATGAAGCGCCGGAGGTGGAAGATTCGACCTTGAACGACGGTTGGACAGCCAATCGGGCTGTCGAGATCCTGAGGGAACGACAAGGGAAGACAGAGCCTTTTTTTCTCGCGGTTGGGTTCGTCAAGCCGCACTTGCCGTTTGTCGCTCCGAAGAAGTACTGGGATCTCTACGATCCCGCGAAGTTGCCGGTCGTCAACGGCGGCAGTGCGCCGCGGAACGCGCCCGAGTTCGCGCCATCGTCATGGGGTGAACTGCGGGCCTACCACGGCATTCCAAAATCGGGCGCCGTATCGCGCGCGACGGCGGTGAATCTCGTGCATGGCTACTATGCCGCCGTGAGCTACATGGACGCCCAGTTGGGCCGCGTGCTGGACGGATTGCGGGAATGTGGGTTCGCCGACAACACGGTGGTTATCCTGTGGGGTGACCATGGTTGGCACCTGGGCGACCACGGTTGGTGGTGCAAGCACTCTAATTACGAGCAAGCGACGCGAGCGGCTTTGGTCATGAGCATGCCGGGACAAAAGGCGGCGGGAAAACGCTGCGACCGGTTGGTCGAGTTCGTGGATATCTTCCCAACTTTGGCCGAGTCCTGTCGGTTGCCAAAGCCGGACGGTGTCGAGGGGCAAAGTTTCCTCCCGTTGCTCGACGATCCAGCAAGGCCGTGGAAGGCGGCCGCGTTTAGCCAGTATCCGCGCGGTTCCCAAGAAACCGGCCCGTTGATGGGCTTCGCGGTGAGAACCGATCGGTACCGTTACGTCGAGTGGCGGAAGCGGGGAACGAGCGACGTGGTGGCCCGTGAACTGTACGACTATCAAACGGATGCCGACGAACTTGCCAACCTCGCAGCCGAACCGGCGAATTCGAAGGTGATCGAGGAGCTTTCCGCGGTGCTGGCTCGGGGTTGGCAAGGAGAACGCGCCCGCCTCGACCGGTTCTAGCCGTTGTCGAAAAGTGGCGGTAACCGTTCGGAAACGGTGCGTTTCCGGGCGATCCTGGACCTGTCGGCTCGTGACTTTGCTGGGAAGCGAACTATGCTTGCGGGCATTGTTTCGCGTGTTTCATGTAGGTCAATTCCGCAATTCCCGCCTCCGCGAGCCGTCTATGCCTGCGAATCCGATTGTCTTGGCTGCGATGCTGTCGTTGTTGTCGTTTTTGTCCGTCGGCGCCTTGGTGGCGCAAGAGCCCGCGAAGCCCGAAGCCGCAAAGCCCCAGCCAGCAAAGTCAGCAGCCGCGAAGCCCGAGCCAGCGAAGTCAGCAGTCACGAAGCCAGCGGCTGGCAAGCCAACGCCCAAGGCGGCGGTGGAGCCGGCGGAGGCGGACGGCGACTTCGCGTACCAAGGCGAGTACGCGGGCCAGTTTCGCGTCGGGAGGAGCGGATACTTGGCGTGTGGGCTGCAGGTGGTGGCGTTGGGCGGTGGCAAGTTTGAAGGGGCCGTGCTGCGGGGCGGCTTGCCGGGCGCTGGCTGGGATGGCTCGCCGCGGATCAAGCTGGCAGGCTCGCTGGCGGAAGGCGCGGCCCGATTGACGTTGGCGGGCGAAGGCTTTGAGGCACGCGTCGAACCGTCGTTCGCCGAACTGGACGGGCTCGACGGCTGGAAAGAATTGTCGCTGGAGAAAGTGGATCGTGGCAGTCCGACGTTGGGGCTTGCGCCGCCGGCCAACGCGGTGCGTCTGTTCGACGGATCGGACACGGGCGAACTATCGAATCTGAAGATTTCGCCCAGCGGCTTGATGGAGGTCGGCGCGATCACGAAGCGCAAATTCACCGACTTCCGCCTGCATCTGGAATTCCGCACACCCTACATGCCGGCGGCCCGGGGACAGGGGCGCGGCAACAGCGGCGTCTACATTCAGCAGCGGTACGAAGTGCAGATCCTGGACTCGTTCGGGCTGGTGGGCGAGTTCAACGAATGCGGCAGCCTGTACCGCCAAACGCCGCCGGATCTGAATATGTGCCTCCCGCCGCTCGCTTGGCAGACGTACGACATTGTCTTCAACGCCGCCCGGTTCGATCCGGAAACGAAGGCCAAGACGGCGCCAGCCCGGATCACGGTGTTCCACAATGGCGTGGCGGTCCACGACGATCGCGCGATCGCGTCGAAGACGGGCGCGGGACAGCCCGAAGCGCCGACGCCCAATCCCATTTTGTTCCAAAACCACAGCGATCCGGTCCGCTTCCGCAACGTCTGGTTCGTCGAACGCGTGGACGGCGAACCGACACCGACGCTTGCTGAGCTGATTGCGGCTTCCGAGCCGCCCGTCGAGGAAGCCGGGGACTTCATGGTCTGCGGCTGCCGTCACTGTGGACGCCACGTTTGTGGACGCATCGCCTGGCGTTGGCGGCGTGGGTGCCGTTGAGGGATCAGGTGAGAAAGCCGAGGTCGCTCACCGGCTGCAACGGGTACGTCGGCCGCGGTAGCTTGGTCCAGCGGAAGGCCGCGAGATTGGATTGAGTGGTGCCGGGCGTATCCACTCGGATGAGGGCCCGGCGCCAAGGTGCGAAGAACTGGAAGTTGCTGGCCGTCTTCACGACGACCATGCGGGCGACGGAGGGGTCGATCCCCAGATGCCAGTAGAGCGATGGATGGTTCACGGCGAAGCTCCGTTCGGCCATCAAAACGATCCGTGTGGAACCGCATTCCAGGAGCGCCGTCGGGCCGATCTCGCAGACGCCGCGGTCGGCGATATCGAGTGTCACGCCCTGGGATAACGCGGCCACCCGTGCGGTGACTCGAACCGGCGAGCTGAACGCGGTGTCGTTCTTCCCGCCGACATCCAGCGTGATGGTGGCGGCGACGCCGGCCGATCGGGCAGCGGCCACCGCCTGCGGGTCGACGATCGGCACGAGTGCCAAGCCCGGACCGTTCTGCCGCAAGAGCTCCTTGAGCAATTCCACATTGTCGCCTGGGGCGCCACCGTAAACGGAATCGCCCGTGTCGGACAGGATCACGAGCCCTTGTTCAGCGGCATGAGCGGCTTGGACGGCGTCGGCGATGGAGAGGCGTTCGGATCGCCAGAATTCGTCGCGCAGTTCCCAAGCCAACTCGGCCATCCGTCGCGCGATTTCGTTCGCCAACGGGGGATCGTTGTCGGTGTGGACGATCACGGCCCAGCCGCCCTCCGCCACATCCAGCCAGGGCTGCATGGGGTAGGGTGACACATCGAGCACGCGGGGGTCGCGTTCGAATTCTCGGGCTTGATCGAACCACCGTTTCATCGGCCCCGACAGCGTCAAGAACTGGTCTTGTGGCGTGATGAGTGGAATCTTTCGCCAAGCGAGCGTGGGTCGAACCGCGCCCGACAAGTGGCGAAAGAGCAATCGCGCCGCCTTGCGCCCGGTGGCCACCGTGTCGTGCGGTTGGGTTTCATGCCCGACGAGCCAATCGGCGTTCGCGGTCATCCGCCGTGTGATGTTGGCGTGATGGTCGAGCGGAACCGCGATCGGCACGCGATCGCCGACGATCGAGCGGACGGCGGCCAACAAGTCGCCTTCGATGTCGTCCTCCGATTCCGCCGCGGCCGCTCCGTGAAGCGCGAGGAAGACGGCGTCCAGCGGCCCTGCCGCGCGGAGGCCGGCGAGCAGTTCTTCGCGGAGTTGGCGGTAGGTCGCGTCGTCAATCGCGCCGCCCGCGCCAGCCCACGCGCGGAGGATGGGGATGAATTCGAGCGGTCGAGGCGATTCCGCGGCGACTTCCAGCAACCCGCCGATCGGTCCCGCGCCTCGCATCCGCTCGAGGATTTCCTGGCCGCGATACAAGCCATAGCTGGCGAATTCGCCAAGACTGGCCCTTAACGGCGAGAACGAGTCGGTTTCTTGGGCCAATTCGGCGACCGCGATACGCCATGCGGAGTGGGCATTGGAGTCGAGCGAGGAGGTGGAGGGATGCGTCATGGCGAAGCTCGTCCGAGGATCATGGCGAAATTGCTCTTGCCGTATTTTCCCAGTTTATGGTCAAAAAGAAGTATTGAAAGGCGATGGCTTTCGAAGAAATCGGCGGCGTGCCGCGCGACTGGAACGCCGCGCGACTTGACTGCCGCGCGACTTGACTGCCGCGGGAGTCGCTTGCGAGGACACTGAGGATTCACGGTAAACGAGGGAGCGTCATGACCAAAGCAGCCCAGGGAACTCCGCGCCGAGCGTTCATCACTGGCATTACGGGCCAGGACGGGTCTTACTTGGCCGAACTTCTGCTCGACAAGGGTTACGAGGTGCATGGACTGGTGCGGCGCGCCAGCCAGTTCAACACCGAGCGTATCGACCATCTGTATCCTGACCCGCACGACCCCCGTCGGCGGCTGTTCTTGCACTATGGCGATTTGAGCGACGGTTCGAGCCTCACAAACCTGATCCTCACCGTCGAACCGGACGAGATTTACAATCTGGGCGCTCAGAGCCATGTGCGCGTGTCGTTCGATCAACCGTTGTACACGGTCGACATCGGCGCGCTGGGCACACTGCGGATCCTGGAGGCGGCTCGGCAGTTGAACCGCCAGAAATCGGTTCGCGTCTACCAGGCGTCCTCGAGCGAAATGTACGGCTTGGTGGCGGAGACACCGCAGCGGGAGACGACGCCGTTCCATCCCCGGAGCCCCTACGCGTGCGCGAAAGTCTACAGCCATTATCAGGTCATGAATTACCGCGAAGCGTACGGGCTGTTCGCTTGTAGCGGCATTCTGTTCAACCACGAGTCGCCGCGGCGGGGCGAAACGTTCGTGACGCGGAAAATCACCCGCGCCGCGACCCGCATCCGCGAAGGGCTGCAGAATAAGCTCTTCCTCGGCAATTTGGACGCCAAACGCGACTGGGGCTTCTCGAAGGACTACGTCGAGGCGATGTGGCTGATGCTGCAACAAAGCGAACCGGACGACTACGTGATCGCCACTGGCGAGACCCATTCGGTCCAGGAATTCCTGGAATTGGCCTTTCAGCGGGTCGAACTGCCGTGGCGGCAATGTGTCGAGCAGGACGCTCGGTATCTGCGGCCGAGCGAAGTGGAATTGCTGCTCGGCGACGCCACGAAGGCCCGCGAAAAGCTTGGTTGGGTCCCCAAGACCAGCTTCCGCGAACTAGTGAATTTGATGGTCGATGCCGACTGGCAGCTCGCCCGCCGCGAACGCGTCCTGCGCGAGCGAAACGTGGCGTAACGCCGGAAAGCCGTAACTCCCTCACGCCGCGGCGGCGTAGCCCAAGGGGGTGGCACCTCAATCTTGGTCGCCCCGTTGCCTGTCGACCGCGGATTTGGCACGATTCCCCTCCAGTCGCGTCGCATCCTCCATTCAGGTTATCTCCATGGCCGCATTTCCGGAAATTTCAACTATCCAGTACGAAGGTCCCAAGTCGCGGAATCCGCTGGCGTTTCGCTGGTACAACCCTGACGAGGTCGTCGAGGGGAAGACGATGCGGGACCATTTGCGGTTCAGCGTGGTCTACTGGCACACGTTTCGAGGAACGGGCAGCGACCCGTTCGGCGCGGGCACCATGGTTCGGCCCTGGGACGACCATAGCGATTCGGTGGAGAACGCTCAGCGGAGGGTCCGCGCGGCGTTCGAGTTCATGGAGAAGCTCCAGGCTCCGTTCTACGCGTTTCACGACCGCGATGTCGCGCCGGAGGGGCGTACGTTGGCCGAGTCGAATCGCAATTTCGACGCGGTGGCGAAAGTGCTCAAGGAAGAGCAGCAGCGAACGGGTATCAAGCTCCTTTGGGGAACCGCGAACCTGTTCTCGAACCCTCGCTACATGCATGGGGCCGCGACCACTTGCAATGCCGACGTCTTCGCATATGCGGCCGCGCAAGTGAAGAAGTGCTTGGAAGTGACCAAGGAACTGGGCGGTGAGAACTACGTGTTTTGGGGCGGACGTGAAGGCTACCAAAACCTGTTCAATACCGACATGAAACGCGAGCTGGACCACTTGGGCCGGTTCTTCCACTTGGCGGTCGATTACGCCAAGCAGATCGGGTTCCACGGCACGTTCCTCATCGAACCCAAGCCCAAAGAGCCGACCAAGCATCAGTACGATTCGGACGCCGCCGCTTGCATCAACTTCCTTCGCGCCTACGGGTTGACCGATCGGTTCAAGCTCAACATCGAAACCAACCATGCCACGCTGGCTGGCCACACGATGATGCACGAGCTCGACTATGCTGGCCTACAAGGGATGCTTGGCTCGATCGATGCCAACACCGGCGACCTGTTGCTCGGCTGGGATACCGACCAGTTTCCGACCAACCTCTACCTGACCGCCGAGGTGATGTTGATCCTGTTGAAGTACGGCGGTTTGGCCCCCGGCGGCGTGAACTTCGACGCGAAAGTGCGGCGGGAGAGTTTCGAGCCGATCGACCTGTTCCATGCCCACATCGGCGGTATGGATGCCTTCGCTCGCGGCTTGAAAATCGCCGCCGCAATCCGCGCCGATGGCGAATTGGACGCATTCGTCAAGAAGCGTTACGCGAGCTGGGACAGCGGCATCGGCGCCGAGATCGAAGCCGGCAAGGCCGATTTCCACAAGTTGGAAGCGTATATTCTTGGCAAGGGCGAAGCCGCGCCCAACGAAAGCGGCCGCCAAGAGATGATCGAAAACCTCATCAACTATTTCATCTAGGACCCGCCGCTTTGCTACGGGCTTATCGTGTGCCCGCGTTTTCATGCGGCGCGGTTTGAACGGGGCGACGCGCGACGGGCGGTGATGGCGACGGTGGCGGCGAGAGCGGCGTTTTCTTGGAATCCGCCGTGCTCTTGCCTTCGCAGGAGGCATTCGCATCCGCCGCGCGGCGGATGCGAACCCAGCCGTCGTCGCTTATCGTCGCGGCGGCGCGGGCGTTGGCCGGTCGCGGAAACCGTTCCGGTGCAGCCGGCGCTGAAATAGGTGTTTCCAATGATTCTCCCTGCGGCTCCGTCGCGGCGATCGGCGGAGTCGGGTTGGCAGGGGCCTCGGTGGGAGCGGTCGGTTCAAGGTTCGGGGCCACTGCGGGTTGCGGGGCGGAAGGAATCGCTTCCGCGATGGCCGTCGGCGGTGCTGCTGGCGTCGCTGGGATCTCGACAGCAACGGTGGCGGGTGGCTCGGGTGTCAGCGGCATCGGCCCAGCTTCCGGAGCAGGCGACTCGGGTGCCGTGTTCGCGGGAGCGGGGATCGCGGGAGTGGAGATCGCCGGTGTCGGGATCGCGGGAGTTTGCGGGGCCACGGGGCCGGCGTTGACCAAATGGGTCGCATCGTCGGTGGTCGTTTGAGCTGCGAACTCACGGGAGGGCGGGGCCTTGGCCACGGGTTCATCGGGTGAGTCGGTGAGCGCGGGGGATGTCGATGGCGTCTGGGCGGGCGCCGCGGATTCGGGAACTGGATCCATGGTTGGCGACGGCGTGGCGGCGGTCAGCAGGACCGATTGAATCGGGATGCCGCGGCGAATGGCGGATCGCGAAATCTTGCCCGTGACGTCATCGAGCCGCGTGATCGCGCCTTGAGGCACTCGATCCATATCCCAAGTTTCGAGTCGCAAGGCGTCCGGACGTAACGGCTGGCCGGCCGCGATATCCAAATGGGCGATGTAGATCCGCTCGGTTCGAGTGGGCGCCGCGGGTGCGATCGTGTTGGGCCCGTCCGCCCAGTGGCTCACGACGACCGAAGCGGCCATTCCACAAACCAACGCGAGCCCGATCATGACCAGGGCATCCGAACGCATGGCTCCGTCCTCGCTCGCGTCGCCATCTTCCGACAGTCGATCCGCTCGGCAAGTCTCTATCCGTGAAACGTCTCAACGGACAGCTGCGCGGGGACTACGGAGCCAGCCTAGACCGGCGGCGACCCTGTTCAGTTTCGGGTCGGCCGCGTTGGCGGATTCATTGCGTCTCGAATCTGCGGCACATTCAGCGCGGTTTGCCTAACGCGAACAACCGCGACTGTCCCCAGCGGCGAACGGTTCACGCGGATCGCAATGGTGCGGTATCAGGCTACCGCGGAAGGGTCAGCAAACTGAACGCAAACGCAATGACTGTAGTGAGATACACGATCATCTGCAGTGGTCCCGCGAACCCCTCGGCTGCCATCGTTGGAAACATGTTCATTGCTCTCTCGGCGTACCGCCGTCATGGGGCCCAAGCATCTCGCGAAGGACGGGAACTTCCGGGCAGGTCGCGTAAGTGCCATGAATGCCATTTGAAATATGCGTTCTGTTTTGCGGCTGTCAATTGAAAGTCGCGGAATCACGGTTTGGCAGGGCGAAAAAGCACTGCTGTATCTTTTTCGAATATCCGGTTGTCAAAAATGCGGAAATGGCTAGAGTGCTACCAAACAGACGCGAGAAGATGGCGGAACGACCGGCGATGGCCCCATACCGATTGGAAGCGTGTAGAGTCGGCCGTGGCGGACACGTAGGGGAGGACAGAAGCGATGACGGCGGAATCCTTACCTTCGGACACGGCGTTGTTTGATGTTTTGCGCGAGCGGGGATGCCTGTCGATCGGGGATCTGGCGGGCTCCTTGGGCGTAACGGCGACCGCGGTACGGCAGCGAGTCAATCGCCTCATGGGGCAAGGGTTGGTGCGTCGGTCCTTGGTGCGGTCGGGACGCGGCCGGCCAAGTCATCAGTACGAGCTCACGAATCTTGGGAGGCGGCAAGCCGGTTCGAATTTCGCGGATTTGGCGGTGGTCCTCTGGCAGGAACTGCGGGAGGTGAAAGACCCGGAGATTCGCCGCGGTTTGCTGGAGCGGATTAGTCGTCGATTGGCGGACAAATACCTCGGGGAAGTGCAGGGCGGATCTTCCGAGGAGCGGATGCGGGCGCTCGCCGAATTGTTCCGGCAACGCCGGGTGCCCGTGGACGTCGAGAATCGTGCGGGACTCCCGGTCATCAACGCGAGGGCTTGTCCCTATCCGGAGGTGGCCGAACAGGATCGGTCGATTTGCGCGATGGAACGGATGTTGTTCTCCGAGTTGGTGGGGGAGACGTTGAAACTGGCGGAATGCCGCTTGGACGGCGATGCGTGTTGCCGGTTCGAGCCCGCGCGAGCGGGATGAAAGCATGAACTCACGCTCGTGAACTGATTTCAAGCGACGAAGTTGCCCCTCCATGGACGCGAATGACTGGTGAGAAGCGGGGAGACTGAGAAGTGGGGAGACGTGGGGAAATACGGTCGACGCCGGCGAGGCGGCTGACGCGTACCGCCTGCAATGGTATCTTGTTGGCTT
>JBIKVL010000367.1:0-5279 GCA_044356875.1 Pirellulaceae bacterium
CGAAATCCTGACAAGAAACCACTGGGCGATCCCAAGGTCCGCAGGCTAAGTCGGGATGAAATAGACAAACTGCGAGAACTGGAAAGACAACCCATCGCCGCCTAAAAAATGCTTCACAGCGTTGCTCCTTCGGGGCGTTAGGACGATCGCACCGCGTGGGCCGGGCGCCGAGGGGGCCGCCATGCCCCGAAGGGAAGTTATTTTTCGGTCGCCCCTAAGAACCGTGCGAAAGACGCCGGACTGCGATCCCGCATTGGAATTGCCGATCGGGAGTCGACACGGTGTTGCGACGCGTCTAAACGATGGACTGTCCGCTTACGAGTCCGTCTTTCCACTCGCCGCCAAGTGCTCTTCCAGCAGCGCGTCGAGATCGCCACGATCCAAATCTTCCAGCTTTTGGAAACGGATGCGGATCTTGTCGTGGTGGGGATCGGAGCCATCCAGTTCGCGGTCGCAGCCAATCGCGGCGAGTCGCCCGAGCGCGATCGCGTTCTTTGGCCCATGGAGGACCAGTGTCAGGGCCTCGACGCGTTTGGTGAGTAGCGACGCCCATGGCTCGCGGCGGTTCGTCGGAATGTAGTGGACGATCTGCTGGTTGTTCCACAGGAACTGGCCGCCTGGGGCCGCTCGGGACAGACGCTCGCATAGCGCTTCGAGCACCGGTTCGTCCCAGAGCACTTTCTTGCCGGGCGGAAATCCCTTGCGGAGGAAGTGCCATTTCTGGCCGAGCACCTTCCAGGGCATCGCGTCTTCGGGGTGCTGGGCCGCGCGTTCGGTTTGGGTGAAAAAGCCGCGGACCGCCTCCTCGACGAACGTCCAAAACTCGGGCGTGTCGATCTCGTCGAGCGAATGCACGCGGACTTCGACTTCCTGCCAAGGCCCGCCAAGGTTCTTGCATTTCACCCGCGGCTCGTTGCCGTAGATCGGCAAATCGGGCATGTCGTTGAGCGGTTTCAGTTGGATGCGGTCCTGGAGCGACTGGCGTTGGAACGTGCTGCGGGCGACGCGGAATTTCATTTTCAGCAGCCACGTTTCGCCCGTGATCGCGTGAAAGAACCAGCCGTCGCTTTTCTTCTTGCCGGTGATCTCGACGACGCTCCGTTCCTTCCAATACGTTTCGTCGAAATCTCCCACTTCTTGGATCCGGTCGATCACGGACGCCAAGATTTGGCCATCCCAGCGGCAGGGCTCGCCCGTGCGGCTGACCCGGTCGCGCGTGTGCCACTTGCGGCCATCGATCTCCCATGGCATCCGCGCGTCGCGACCAACCTCCTCGATCTCGATGTCGCCCGCTCGCGGCTTGTCCGTGGAAGGCGGCGTGCGGCGGGGCGCGAGCGGTCCCGCTTCCAGCACCGGCCGCAACGCCTCGCCCGTGTGCGAACGGAGGCCGCCGCCAGCGGACTGGCGCACAATCTCCTCGGGCGTTCCCACACCGACCACGCGGCCGCCATCCGCGCCCGCCTCGGGCCCCAAATCGACAACCCAGTCGCACTGCTTGATGACATCCAGGTTGTGTTCGATCACCACCACCGTGTTGCCAAGATCGACAAGCCGATGCATCACGTCGAGCAGCCGCGCGATGTCCTCGAAGTGCAGACCGGTGGTGGGTTCGTCCAGCAGATACAACGTGCGGCCCGTGTCCGGACGGGACAGTTCGGCGGCCAGCTTCACCCGCTGCGCCTCGCCGCCCGAGAGGGTCGGAGCCGCTTGTCCCAACGTCAGGTAATCCAACCCGACGTCGCACAGCGTCGCGAGAATCCGGCGGATCTTCGGAATGTTCTCGAACAACTGGAACGCTTCGCCGCAAGTCAGATTCAGCACGTCGTTGATCGAGTGGCCCCGATAAGCGACGCTCAGCGTCTCCGCATTGAAGCGGCTGCCGCGGCACGTTTCGCACTCGACCCACACGTCCGGCAGGAAATGCATTTCGATCCGCCGCTGCCCGTTCCCCTCGCACGCCTCGCACCGGCCGCCCGGCACATTGGTGCTGAAACGGCGAGCCGTATAGCCACGGACCTTCGCGTCCGGCAACTGCGAGTACAACTGCCGAATCAACTCGAAGACGCCCGTGAACGTCGCCGGATTGGACGACGGCGAATTCCCCAGCGGCTGCTGGTCGACCCGAATCACCTTGTTGATATGTTCAAGCCCGTTCAGCTTGTCATGGGAACCGGGCGTGACATTCGCGCGATGCAGCTTGCGGGCCAGCGCCGCGTACAACACGTCCTCGATCAGACTGCTCTTCCCACTGCCGCTCGGGCCCGTGATCGCCGTCAAAGTGCCGAGCGGAATCGGCAGCGTGATATTGCGGAGATTGTTGTGGCGCACCCCTTCCAACGTGAGCCAAGTGTTGGTCGCGGTCCGCGCCCGCGCAACGAGCGCCGCCGGGTCGACTCCCGCACCAACCACCGGATCGACGCTCGCAGGGGCCACAGACGCCGCCGCGTCGCGACGCCCGTCGCCGCCGGATGCGTCACTCACGCCCGAAGCGTCTTGCCCACCCGCCTTTTTCGCGGCCTTCTTACCCCGCGCCACTCGCGGAGCGGCTTCCGGCGCCAGCCCGCCCGACGCCGACTTCGATTTCTTCGCCCCCTTCGCCGTCCGACCGCCGCTCGCGGTCGTCGCGGCATTCGGGTTCAGGCCCGCCGACTGGCCGGTGGATAGGCCCGCCGACTGGCCCGCCGCTAGACCACTGGCTTGGTCGACGGCGGCCAGCGTGACACGGCGAATGTTGGGCACAGCGAGCGACTTCGTGCCGCTGAGATATGGCCCCGTGAGCGAACGGGGCTGGGTGGCAAGCTCGGCGGGCGAACCGTTGGCGACGACTTCACCGCCGAACTTGCCAGCGCCGGGTCCGAAATCGCACAGGTAGTCGCATTCGGCGATCACTTCCTTGTCGTGTTCGACGACGATCAACGTGTTGCCGAGATCGCGGAGTTTATGAAGCGCGTTGAGCAGTCGGCGATTGTCGCGCGGATGCAGGCCGATCGTTGGCTCGTCCAATACATACAGCACGCCGCACAAGCCGCTGCCGAGCTGGCTGGCGAGCCGAATGCGTTGGGCTTCACCGTTGGAGAGCGTGGCGGCCGTGCGCGACAGGCACAAATACTCCAGTCCGACATCGACCAGGAATTCCACTCGGCCGCGGATCTCCCGCAACAGTTCGCCCGCGATCTTGCGTTCCCGCGCGGACAGTTTCCAATCCTGGAGCAGTTTGTGGAGTTTGCCGAGCGGCATCCGGCAAATGTCGTCGATGGTCCGGCCGTGGAACCGGGCGGCCGAAGCGTCGTCGCGCAGCCGGCTGCCGCCGCAGACCGAACATTCGACCTCGGCCACAAGCTGTTCGAGCTGCGAGCGTAGGCCCGGCGCCAAATTCGACGCCTCTTCCAACGCCGGATACAAACCCTTGAATTGGAAGCGGAAAGCGGGCGGACCCGCGACGCTGAACCACTCCTCGCCCGCCCCATGCAGCAGGACGCGGCGGGCGCGGGCCCCGAGCTCTTCAAACGGCGTATCGAGCGGCAGGCCAGCGCCGCGGCCAAGCGACTCGAGCATCGCTCGCGAAACCGACCGGTCCAGATTGGGCCACAGCAATAAGGCGCCGTCGGCCAGCGTCATTTTCGGATCGCGCACCAATGCCAACGGGTTCGCTCCCCGCTGCTGTCCCAACCCCTCGCAGGCCGGACACCAGCCGAGCGCCGTGTTGAAGGAAAAACTGTGCGGCGTCAGCGGTTCAAAACTCCGGCCGCAGCGGTCGCACGCCAAATGCTGGCTATGAACGGCCGTCTCCCACCGAGCTTCAGGCACTTGGTCCTGCGGATAGGCGACCCCCAGCACGCCCTTGCCCAACGCCAATGTCTTCTCCGCGCTGTCCGCGATTCGGGAACGCGATTGCGGTTGAATCACCACGCGGTCGACAATCACCTCGACCCGGTGCTGACGACGCCGGTCAATCTCGGGAGGATTGTCAAGCGAATGGGTCTGGCCGTCGATACGCACGCGAATGTAGCCCGACGCCTTCAGTTCGTCCCAGAGCGTGTCGTAACGCTGGCCCACTTCCACGGACAACGGCGCCAGCAGATACATTCGCGTGCCCGGCGGATGCGCCATCAGTTTGTCGACGATCTGGTCGGCCGTTTGCGTGCCGATCGGCGCCTCGCACGCCGGACAATGCGGCGTCCCCAGCCGCGCCATCAGCACGCGCAGGTAATCGTAGATCTCCGTCACCGTGCCGACCGTCGAACGCGGCGTGTGCCCCAAGTTCTTCTGCTCGATGGCGATCGCCGGCGACAGGCCCTCGATATGTTCCACCTGCGGCTTCTGCATCTGCGCGACGAATTGCCGCGCGTACGCGCTCAAGCTCTCCACGTACCGCCGTTGGCCCTCGGCGTAAATCGTGTCCATCGCCAGCGAACTCTTCCCCGAGCCGCTCGGACCACAAAACACCGTCATGCGGTCGCGTTCGATCCGCACATCGACGCCTTTGAGATTGTGCTGGCGGGCCCCGCGCACGACCAGTTCGCGGCTGAGCACCGGCGCGGCGGCCGCCTTGGAAGACAGAGTGGCGGACGAGTCGGCGGACGAGTCGGATTTCGTGGCGGGAACGGCGGACGACAGGGCGTTGCGGTTCGCCTCGAGCGCCAGGTGTTTCGCCAGCGCGCGGCCCGTGGGGGAATGCTCAGCGCGGGCGATTTGCTCGGGAGTGCCCGTGGCGATCACGCGCCCTCCGCCGGCGCCGCCTTCGGGCCCCAAGTCGATGATCCAGTCGGCCGTCTTGATCACATCCAGGTTGTGCTCAACGACCAGCACCGTGTTGCCGGCGTGGACGAAGTTATGGAGCACCTTGAGCAACAGCTCGATGTCGGCGAAATGCAGTCCCGTCGTTGGTTCGTCGAGCAGATAGAGCGTCTGGCCGGTGCTCTTCTTCACCAGTTCGCGGGCGAGCTTGATGCGTTGGGCCTCGCCGCCGGAGAGCGTGGGGGAAGGCTGGCCGAGCTTGACGTAATCCAGGCCGACGTCGTGCAGCGTTTGCAGCTTGTGGCGCACGTGGGGCACGTTTTCGAACAGTCGCAGCGCTTGCTGGACGTCCATCTCCAGCACTTCGGAGATCGACTTGTCCTTGAACCGCACCTGCAGCGTTTCGCGGCTGAACCGCTGTCCTTCGCACACCGGACATGCGACCCAGACATCGGCCAGGAAGTCCATTTCGAGTCGATTGGAACCGTTGCCTTCGCACGCCTCGCAGCGTCCCCCCGCCACATTGAAGCTGAACCGGCCCG
>JBIKVL010000370.1:0-5277 GCA_044356875.1 Pirellulaceae bacterium
GATCGACGTGTCTAAAGCCGAACCCATGCGTGCGTCCCCGTTCCTATTTCCAGAGCGATCCGCTCTCAGATCCGTTCGCCATCCCATTCAACCAACGCCACTGCCGGCACTCTTAGAGGCACCAGCAAAGGCACCTCTCCTACCGCCTCGACAACCGACTCGTGCCGTGTCGCGAAACTCACTAAACCATCGACCCCCATCGAGGCCCACAATCCGGGCCGCTAATCGAAGCCCCAAAAATCCTACCCGCCCCCCCCAACCCGCGATCCCGGCCCGTCATCCGGGCCCGCAATCCGCCCGTACTGCAGGGACCGGCCACAGGGAGCGGCCACAGGGAGCGAACGCACTCGCGGCGGTGGCATTAAGCGGGCTCTCGATCGGTGTCGGGCGAATCCCACTCCTGTGCCAACGAGACTTCGGAGTCCCCAATTTTCCATTGCAGCACGGTCGGCTTGCCACCAATTTCGCTGGGGAAGCAAACGGCGCCATCGAGTGGACTATGGAGTTCCACACCCAGTTCGTTGAGTTCATCGACGAATTGTTGGAGCCGTTCCGCGTCCTTATCCAGGTCGCACTCGGTCTGTTCCAATTCGTCGCGGTACACTTCCATCCCCTGGGCTGGCCGCTCTTTGGAGAGCATTTCCAGCCGTTGCTTCCGCTCGTGGACGCTGTTCGCCAACTCCGCGATATCTTGAGTGATTAACCGCACCAGCGGCAGCGTCGCGTTGGCTTGGCTAACGGTGAACAGCCGGATCGGTTTGGTCGATGACGCGGACATGACGGGGCCGGGTTCCTGGTGGCCGTGAGGCATAGCGACGCGGCGAATATCGGGAAGAAGTCGCCTAAGGTTGGTTCGGACCGCCATGCACCGGGTGCGTCAATACCTTCGATTCCGAGACAGCCGTGGGGTTCAGCGTAGCCCGGCCCCAGGCCACATCGACCGGCAACCGGGAGAAGTCGACGATGCATCCGTCGCGGCTGAAGCAGCTCAAGTCGTGCGTCGCTCCCATGAAGATGCAGTCGACGGGACAGGGTTCGACGCAGAGGGCGCAGAACATGCACTTCGAGTAATCGATGGTGAAGCCGGTGACCTGGAAGCCCTTGCTCCCTTCCACCCGCTCCTTGCCGATGTAGATGCAATCGACCGGGCAGGCCTTCGCGCACTGGTCGCACGCGATGCAGGTCGTGAGGTCGTAGCGGTGAAAGCCCCGATAGCGAGCAGCCACGGGGACAGGCTTTTCGGGATACTCGAATTTGTCGGTGAACGTACCGCGGTCGGACTTGTAGGTGATCAGCCAGTAGCGGAGCGTGACCCAGAGGCCGTGTCCGACGGTAAACACCGCAAGCCAAACGTTTTTCAACCAACCAAGCATAGGGGCTCCAGTGGCCATTTCGCCGTTAACGCGACTGAAACCGGCCCAATGTCTAGGAATCCAATTCGACGGGAATCCAACTCGACAGGAATCCAATTCGACACGAATCCAACTCGACCCCGAGAAACGCCCTCAAAACGACACATGGCCGCTCAAACAGTCGGATTATAGACGGGCACGAAGCCTTCGCAAGCCGCCCCGCGTGACCACGTCCGTTTGACAAGCCGTGAAAAGCGGCGACAATCGCGAGACATCGATGGGAGGCCAACTCCCCGATCTTCCCCCCGTGTTCCCGACCCTCTGCTTCCGCGATTCCCCCGTTGCTCGCCGTTGCCCGCCCAAACAACGCGGGTGGCGGGACAGGTCGAGCACCGGCGCTCAGGTGCCCTGCACGCCATGGACACGTTCCTCGCAGACGAATCGATCACCCCTCCCATCAAGCGCCACGGCGGCAAGCATTACCTCGCCAAGCGGATCATCGCCCTGATGCCGCCGCATACGCATTACGTCGAGCCGTTCTTTGGGGCGGGTGGCGTGTTGCTGCAGAAGAACCCGGAAGGTGTTTCCGAGGTGATCAACGACATCGACGGCGAGCTGATCTGTTTTTGGCGGGCGCTCCAATCCGAGGAGCAGTTCGCCCAGTTCAAGCGGCGCGTCGAGGCCACGCCGTTCTCGCAGCAGTTGTTCGAGGACTCCTTGGCCACCGACGGCGCGTCGATCGCGGACCCGATCGAGCGGGCGGTGCGGTTTTTCATCCTGGCACGCCAAAGCCGACAAGGCATTGGCCGGAGCTTCGCCACGTTGTCCCGACAACGGACCCGCCGTGGCATGAACGAACAGGTCTCCAGTTGGCTCGGCGCGATCGAGGGACTGCCGGAAGTCCACGAGCGGTTCAAGCGGATCGCGATCCTGAACGACGACGCCGTCAACGTGATCCGCCAGCAAGACGATAAATGCACGCTGTTCTACTGCGATCCGCCGTACGTCCACGCCACTCGGACGACGATCAAAGCCTACAACTGCGAAATGAACGACAGCCAGCACCAAGCGCTGCTCGATCAATTGGCCGCTATCGAGGGTAAATTCATCCTGTCCGGTTATGGATGCCAGCTGTACAACGAGTGGGCCCAGCGCCATGGGTTCCACCGGGTCGATATCGCCATCGACAACAAGGCGAGCAGGGCGAAGACGAAGGAGATCAAGCTCGAAAGCCTGTGGATGAACTTCCAACCGGACCCGGAAAAGACGGCCGCCGCGACGGACACTAGCGCGAAAAGCCGACTGTTCGCCGACGACGGCGACTAACACGCTCGCAAGTGTCGGAGACCGCTCTCGGGACGAGCGCGAACATAGGGTCGGTCCGAGCGTCCGTCCCATCTTTTTCGATTTTCGCGCACGTTCTTCCGTGACGCGGGCTCTGGTTACTTCAGAGCGTCCCCCGGAACGGTTCGCGTGGTCTCTTGGTCCACAGCGGGCGACGCTCGTCAGGTCGCTCGCTTCGCACCCAGTTCTCCACGAGTCCATCGTCATGGAAATCCATTTCTCCTGTGTCTGCGGGTCGCAACTGAGAGCTCCCCAAGCTCAAGCGGGAGGCAGTTGCCTCTGCCCCTACTGCCGGCGGGTCGTCGCCATTCCCGCCAAAGCTGACGCGCCGCCAGCGACAACCGCGGAACGACCGGCTGCCGCCGTCGGGCCGGTGGCCGAAGAACTGGTTGTCGCGGCCATCGTCGACGAATCCCTACCTGTGCAAGAGTTCCTGCAGGTGCCGCGAGTCAGCTTGCCTCCGTACGCGATTCCAGAGCAACCGGCGGCGCCAGGCGCTGCGCCACTGAACGCCGTGCCGAACACCGCGGCAGCGGCATCGACAGCAGCGGCATCAACAGCGGCGGCATCGACAGCGGCGGCATCGACAGCGGCTCCCACACGGCCTCCGACACCGACCGCGTTACCCCACAGCGAAAGCCAAGACTGGGGCAAGCGGATGCTGATCGCGTTGCTCGACCCCAACGCGATTCACTGGTTTCTGACCTTCGGTGGTGGGCTAGCTGTCTTGGGGCTGGTGATTTGGCTGACGAGCCTGGGCGTGTTCAAGAATCCGCTCGTGGTCGCTGGCTGCTTGGGAGCGGGGAGCGTCGCGGCATTGGCCGGCGGATGCGGGATCGCCTTGAGGACGCGGTTTGTGACGGCGGGCAAGGCGTTGAGTTTCCTGAGTTGCGTCGTGTTGCCGCTCAATCTCTGGTACTACGAGAGCCAGGGCATGATGGCCTTGGAAGGCAACTTATGGATCGCCGCGTTCGTGATCTGCTGGCTTTATGTCGGCACTGTCTATTTGCTTCGCGACGCGTTGTTCCTGTACGCGGTGGAGGCTGGCGTCACGCTCACGACATTGTTGGTCATGGCCAGTTTGGGCCGCCTGGCGGACGTGACTTACCTGAGCCTCGCATTAGTGACGCTCGGTTTGGCGTCAGTGCATGCCGAACGGTCCTTTCCACCAGACTCGACGTCCTTTCCCCGCCGACGTTTTGGCATGGCGCTGTTTTGGTCGGGCCAAGCTCAGTTGGCGGCGGGATTGGGGTTTCTTTTAGCCGCGCAAATCATTCGTGAATTCGTACAACCGATCGACCTCTGGTTTTCGATTCGCTGGACGGGCGTGCCGCTCACGGATTGGAAATGGCTGGCCGCCGGCGTGTGGCTGGCGGGCGCTTATGCATGGCTGTATTCGGATGTGGTGGTGCGACGAGCGGGCGTTTACACATACCTTGCGGGCGTCTGCCTGGTGATGGCAGGGATTACGATCGTCGGCCTGAACTTGGCGACCGAGTCGCTGATTGTGATCCTATCCATCACGGCGATCGGGGCGGCGGTGCTTGGCGACAACTTGCCGGCGGCCGACGATCGATATCGCCGCTCGTTGCGGCCGGCGACTTTGTTATTAGGTTTTGCCGCGGTCGCCTTGGGCGCGGTGGCCCATGTGCGGGCGACCAGCCTCGCGGTGGCGGAAACGAACTGGTCGCGGGACACAGGATGGTATTTTGTCTTGGCGCTGGCGATCGCCGCCGCTTCCAATCGTCTCTTGGTTGTGCTGTCGCGGGGGCGGGACAAACAAGCGATGTCGGCTCATCTGTTCCTGAGCGCCGCCGCGTTGCTGGTCGGCGCCGCCGGTCTGCTGCGGCAGCTCGAGTTGCGGACGTGGCATGAGCAAGCGCCGCTCTTGATGGCGATTCCCACGATCTACTTATTGGTTTCCCGGTTGCGGGTCGAACGCGTGGTGCGCGATCCGCTGCAATGGATCGCCCATGTGGCGACCGGCGTCATCATGGGATCGATTTTCCTCGGTTCCTTCAGCATCGTGGGCCGCGTTTTGATGCCGGTTTCCGGCGCGACCGTGAATCTTCTGGCTGGCGTCATGTTCGCGGAAGCGATGCTGTTCTATGGCTTGGCCGCTTGGATCCGCCGTCATGCCGCGAATTATTACCTGGCGACCATCGCGGGCTGCGCGATGGTGTGGGAATGGTTGGGATACGCCCAGGTTTCGAGCGACTATTATCTGTTGCTCTATGCGGTGCTGGGCGTGGCGATGTTGGCCGTTTCGCGTGTGATTGGGGTAAGGAGCGAAGATGTTTGCGATCCGCAGGGGCGTCCGATGACCAGGTTGCTCGGACCGGGCCGTCCCCTGTACTTGGTGGCGAACGGATTGATCGCGATGGCGGTTGTCGCGGCTACCCTCCAAGCGCTCGCCCAGTTGCTCGTCCGCAACTCCGACGTGCAGTACCTCACGGTATTGCTGTTCACCACCGGCGCGGGCGGCCTGGCGACCGTGCTGTCTCGACGCGGTCCCGAGCGGTGGTGGCACGCCACCGGCACGACCATCCTGGCCATTCTGACCTTCCTGACCTTCAATGTG
>JBIKVL010000369.1:0-5277 GCA_044356875.1 Pirellulaceae bacterium
TCGACCATCCGCCCGCGATGGGCGACGTGCCAGTCGTGCAGCGGCGTGGTTCTCATAGCGGACGACTCCCATTCGCGTCAGCGGCTCACGGCGAACCGCGGTCCTTGAGCTTCAAGACCATGAGCACACCGGGCGAGACGGCGGCGTCGATCTCTTCCCATTCGCGGCGCGGGGAGGATGCGTTGTCCATGGTGGATGTCGTCAGAGGGCGGACGGCGTCCGCTGGTAAATGGGCCTTGAGGAACGTGTGTAAATCGGTCGCGGGAATCGCGACGCCGTAGCTGTCTACGCCGACGCCGCCGACCGTCTTCGCCGTCACCATGCCAATCACGTGGCCGAAGCGGTTGAGTACCGGTCCGCCGCTGTTCCCCGGATTGATGCGGCAGTCCAAAACGTGCCGTTTGTCGTCCGATTGGTCGGAGGGGGAGTGGACGACTCCGGTCGCGATCCGCACGTCCTTGCCTAATTCGTCGCCCAGCGGAAATCCGAACACGGCGACTTCCGCGCCGCGTCGGACCCGCTCGCCGCCCAGCGGCAGCGGAGTGAACGCCGAAAAAGCGGTCGGATCGACCTTCAGGAGCGCGATATCCTGTTTGGGATCCGCCGCCACGACTTCGGCGGGCACATTCCGCATCGCTCCGGCACCCGTCGCTGGGGCCGGGGTGCCGGCGGGGTTCGCCGCCGAGTCGCCTGCGGCCGCGGGGACTCGAACCACCGTGCGTCCCGGCCCCTCGACCACATGATGATTGGTCAATAGATACCCCTGGGCCGCGATCACGAATCCCGTGCCGCTCGACAGTTGCTCGCGCTGCCGCGCCCATTTCTCGACGTTCGCCAAATCGTCCTTCAGCTTGTCGCCCGTCGGAACATAGCGACGCGCCACGTCAACGTGCCGAACGGCCGCTTCCTCGTCGTCCATCGTTTGCAACAGCAGCATCACCGACGTCAGGTGAACTCGTACCGCTCGATCCGGATCGGCGAACTTCCTCGCCTTGCTCCAATTCATCAAGTCGCTCAGCACGGAAGCCACCTTGATCCGTTCGCCATCCACCAACGCTTCGCTCAACCGCGCGATCCAATCGGCTTCGAAGAACACCTCTTGCTTGCCGAGTTCGTTTTGTGGATCGAGTTGCCGCGCGATCGTCAACCAGCGGGCGAAGACCACGCCGTAATGCGGCGTCAGCCGTTCCTGCTCAATCCACTTGACCGCCTGCTCCATCGCCGTGAGATACTCAAGCGGCGACTTGTCGCGGGCTCTGTCCACCGCTTCGAGTCGCACGTCGCGCTGGGCCCGTTTGTTTTGCAGCAGCGTGATGTGCTGGATGTATTTCTCGAGCGAATCGCCGAAAAAGCCATCGGCGGCGTACGGCGTGCCGCCCGCGTCCATCAACAACACCACCGGCACCGAGCGCACGCCGAACTGCCGACCGAGCATCCGGTTCTGGTTGACATTTTCCAACTGGTTGTAACCGGCCTCGGTACGCGGCAAGTCCACCACCAACGGCACGAATCGCTGTTCGACAAACGAGCGGAAACGGGGCTGCGCGAAGATCGCGGCCGCCATGACCTGGGTTTGCGGCGACCAGTCCGAACCAGCGAAGACGAGAAAGATATCGCGTTTACTCGCCAAAGCTTGCTTCTGAGCGACCTCGAAGTTCTGCGGCCAGTTCGGGAAGCCGCTCGGACCAGACGTTCCGCCGGTCGCCGACACAGCCCCTGCGGTCCCGCCGCCCGTCGCGCTGCCGGTTCCACCGCCAGACAACTCGCCGCCCCCGGCCGCTTCGCCGCCCGCCCCGCCCATCGCGACTGGCGGGCCCAGCGACGCTTCCCAAGCCGGCGTGAACGGCAGTCGCTCGCCGCGGCGCAACGTGAACGAGTGGTCAATTTGCTGATACCCGCGCCGCTGGATCGTCATCTTGTGAGTGCCCGCGGCCAACGGCAATTCCACGGGGCCCGTCGCGGGAATCGTCAATGGCTTCGCGTCGATGATCAGCTTGATATTGCGCCGCCCCTCGGCTGGCAGTTCGAGTATCAGTTGAGCCTGCGACCGAGCGGCGTTCACGACCGGTTGGCCATTACCGCCCGATAATGACAGGACGACCGCCACCACGCTGCCGATCGCCAACAGCAATCCGACAACGCCTCCACCGATCACCCAGGTCATAGTCGAGATCCCGCGGCCGCGTCTCGCGGAACGGCTAGGACCTGCGGGAATCGCGGCACCGCCACCGCTTGGTCCGGTTGGCTTCGCGACGACAGTTGGCGGCGCTGGAGCAACGGGTTGGGCCGGCGCTGGAGCAACGGGCTGGACTGGCACGTTCGATTTCGCCGCCGGGCTGGTTTTGGCGAAAACAACTTTGCCCGTCGGGGCCAAGTCCTTGGGGGAGATATCGGGCGCGGTGATTTGGTCGTCGGACATCGAGGCTTCGGCGAAGCGTTGGCGATTGGCGGCGGCCGCTCCCGCGTTGCCTACCGCAGGCGACTCGGACGTGGCGGTCGCGGCGGTCGCGACGGAAACATGGCCGCACCGCGGACACTTCGCCTTGCGACCGAGATGTCGCGAGTCCAATTTGAAAAGCGCGCCGCATCCGGCGCATTGGCAGGCAATGTCCATAGCACGAAATCCCGCGTCGCCTCTTTCACACCATCTCGGCGGCCGCTATCCAATCCTAAGCGTCCTGCTTCCGAGCCGCCTGTCCGCGGAAAGTTCGCTCCAACCGTTCAAGAATCAGGGCCAATTCCCTCTCTTTATCGATCCCTTGAGCTTCGCTACCGCCGATTCGAGCGACTCTCCGTCTTGAATTTGCGAAGTCATTGGGTCGATCCTTTCTCTTTCGAGTGTGCCGAAAGAATGCCTGTCCTAAATCCGGATCGCCGACTTCAGTCCATCTATCGATTCTCAAAAAATAAAACTTCGCCAGCTCACGCCTAACCCTTGCCCGCTGGAGCGGCGGGCGGCGGGGCAGCGGGCGGCGCGGCAGCGGGAGCGCCACCAGCGGCGGGTGGAGCAGCGGCGGGTGGGCCCTTTTTCGGAGCCGCGTTCTTGCCAGCGCCCGCTTTCGGCATCGCGGGCAGGTCCTCCGCATCTTCCCCGGCCTGTTCGGCGTTCGCGGCGGCGTTAGCGGCAGCCGGGTTGGCGGCGGCGACTTGTTTGACGAGCTTTTCGAGCGTCGTGGTGTGCGTCTTGAGCTCGGCCACAAGTTTCTCGACCGACTTCAGCTTGGTGTCTTCCGACAAGTCGCGGATCTTGACCACTTCGTCCGCCAGCAGCGTGATCGCCTGTTTTTGCTTGGCGTCCTGCGCGATCCCGGCGATCCCGGTGGTGCGGTCCTTGACGCCCGCCAGCCCCGCCTTCACGGCCTGCATCTGGTATCGCAAACGCCGTTGCATGACGACGAGCCGCGGATCGAGCGGCTTGGTGGTCGACTTGCCAGTCACGCCGCCCATGCCCGGCATGCCCGGCATTCCGGGCATCATCCCGGCCATCCCGGCCGCATCGTCTTCTTCGTCATCGCCGGTGGCGGCCCCGCCGCCTGGCATCATTCCCGGCATCGCGCCGCCCGGCATCATTCCCGGCATCATCCCGCCTGGCATTCCGCCAGCCAAACCGCCGCCGCTGACTTTTTTCTTCTCTTCCAAGAACGCCTTTTGGTCTTCGTACCGCTTCGTTTCCCGTTTGCAGATATAGACCGCCAAGTCGCCCAGCCGTTTCGCGGTCACGATCGGATCAAGCCGCGTTTCGGGCGGCAGGTTCAATTGTCCGAGCGCCTCGGCGGCGCTGCACCGCAGCGACAACAACGCCGACTCGTCCGCCACCATGGCGTCGATCGCTTGAGTGGCGTTCACGTTGGTGCCGATCGTGCCGAGCGCCGTCAGGATGTCGATCGCCCGCCGCTGCATCCAGGCATGCCCGTCCACCGTGCGTCCGGCCGGCGGTTGCTTTTGGGTCAACATCGCCAGGGCCAAGTTGTTCGCGCGATCGCGATCGGCCGCCTCCAGCTTCTTTCCCGCTTCGTTCTGCGGCATCCGCTGCCGCGAATCCCACTGCAGATGACGGACGATGCCGAGCATCGCCGCGACCTTGACGGCGTCCGTTTGTTGGGCGTCCGCCAGCACGTCGACCATCACGGGAAACGCTTCCAGGTAAGGCTTCGGCGGAGTCGGCGTCGATCCCTGTCCGACCTCCTCCAAATTCAATTCCGAGATGATCAACATCGCGTTGACGCGGGCCGCCGGATGGTAATTGCCGTTGGCGATCTCTTTCATCTTCGCCAGCGTGATACGCAGCAGGTAGGTGCGCGTCTCGCCGGTCGCCTTCCGCAGATAGTCGCGGAAGAACACGTACCGCTTTTGATACAGCCCGTTGTAGTTGTCGGGGTTCTCGATGTTTTCGAGCAGCGTGAATTGGGGAAACAGAATCCGCTGGATGAAGCCGTCGAACAGCTTTTGGTTATCGGCGAGCGGCGACGCGCCGCTGATGATCCCGCCGACTTGCCGCTGCAGGTCGATCAGCTTCTTGCGGGTATCCTGCAGTTCCTTGCCCGTCTTCCCGCGTTCATCGTAGGACGCGGGAATCGTTAGCTCGTCGTACTTCCGAGCGTTCGGATCGGCGTCCTCGGCGGCCGCCTCTTGCGCGGTGGCCGAGCGAACATGCCACGGCGCCAATTCCGACAACCCGCTCGACAACCCGCCTGGCACCCCGAAGATCGAGGAGCCCGCCGCCATCGTGAAGCCAACAGCCGCCAGCCGAGCGGCGCGGGGAACGGTTCGATAGAATCGGATGAGTTTCATAAAAACGCTCCGGCGAGGAAAGCTGGAACGGCGAGTAGATTTTGAAGATTCGGGTCCAGGACAACTCTACCTGTCGCGACTCGAGAATGTCAACTTTATCGAGATTTGGGCGGAACCCGGGAACCAAGCGAGCCGGCTGAACTGGGCGCCTGGATCAATGGGGCCGCCTGAGCGTGTTCACTCTCGGAGCTCCCACTCATGCCGCTGCTGTACCACGCGCCGCTGTACGAACAACACTTGACGGGCAGGCATCCCGAGCGTCCCGAGCGGACGGAGCGGGTCATGCGGCATTTAACGGAAAAGCGGCTCGTCCAACGCTGCGTTCGCCCCGATTGGAAAACGGCGACCGACGATCAACTGAAGCGGATCCACTGTCCCGATTACGTCCAATCGGTCCGGGAGCGGTGTGAACGCGGCGGCGGGCAGCTCGATCCCGACACCGTCGCGTCGGCGAAATCGTACGAAGCGGCGCGGCTCGCCTCGGGC
>JBIKVL010000368.1:0-5277 GCA_044356875.1 Pirellulaceae bacterium
CGCACCGCTTACGGCGGATGGTCGGTTGGATCTTGACGCTTGGTCGGGAATGCTTAACGAGCGGACTCGGCTGGCCGCATTCACGGCCGTGTCGAATGTGTTGGGAACGGTGAATCCGATCCACGAAATGACGCGCCGCGCCCACGCGGCCGACGCCGTGGTGATGGTGGACGCCGCTCAAGCGGCCCCGCACGAACGGCTCGATGTACGGCAGTTGGATGCCGATTTCGTCGCGTTTAGCGGCCACAAGATGCTTGGACCGGCGGGAATCGGCGTGCTGTATGGAAAGGAGGCGTTGCTGGAGGCGATGCCGCCGTTCCTGGGCGGTGGCAGCATGATTCGCTCGGTGACGACGGACGGTTTCGAGCCCGCGATGTTGCCCGCAAAATTCGAAGCGGGGACGCCGCCCATTGTCGACGCAATCGCGCTTGGGGCGGCGATCGAGTACCTCGAGCGGATCGGATTGGACCGCATCCATCAGCACGAGTTGCGGCTTTGCCGGGCGGCCCATACGGCGCTGGCCGGAATCGACGGCGTCGAATTGCTGGGGCCCGCGCCCGAGCACAAGGGCGGGATCGCCACGTTCACGATGCGGGGCGCTCATGCCGACGAGATCGCCAAGGTGCTCGATACGTGCGGCATCGCCGTCCGCGCGGGCCATCACTGCGCGATGCCGCTCCACGAACGGCTCGGCGTGCCCGCGAGCTGCCGCGCGAGCTTCTATTTCTACAACACGTTGGAAGAAGTAGAGCGTTTCGCCGAGTCGTTACGCACAGCCCGCAGACTCTTCGACCGCGCGGCCGCGCGGGCCAGCCGGCCCCATTCGTAGCCAACGCAGCATTAGCCGTCGGTTTCGGATTTTTTCGGCCGTGAGGACGAGCTAAGTCGTGGACCACTCCGTGGTCCAATTCTTGACGGGCTCAAGATTGCGGATGGTAGCGCGAATAGACTCGGATGGCCTTTCGCCGGAAGCGATTTTGCCTTTGGGCCAGCACAAGATGTCGCCATCCTGAAGTCGCCGGTAATCAGCATGTTCGCTCAACAGGCTCACGTTGGCGCCGACGCGAACGAGAAAGTTGCCACCGGCGTCCAGAATCGCCTTCCAAAGTTCGTAACCCATGAATCCCGCAGCGCCACACAGCAGTGTGTCTTCTGGGAGTTTTTTCTTCCCGCAGGATTTGCCTGACGTGTTCGCGTTCGCTGGCGTTGGATGGCCCCGGACGCCATGTCCATGGAACCCGGAGAGCCATGTGCCACAACATAGTGATCCACACCTGAGGCTGCGGCGGTTGCGGCTTTTTCCGCTCGTTTTTCCGACGGCGCATCCCTTTCAACTTTTTTCCGATATCTGGCCGTTTTTCCCCGGCCGTAGTTCGGAGCGGAGAACGCCTTTTCGTTGGAGACGGTTCGCGGAGCTGTGGTGCGCGAGCCATCGAAAGCGATCGGAACCCAGTTCGCCGTCCCGCCAGCGCCGTTCTGCAACTTCCTCCATCAAGGCCTTCAATCGCTGCAGCAAAACAGGGGTGAACTGATCGGCGTAGCGGCTCAGCGCGTTCAGAAACGTCGTGTAGGTCTTAGCGACGCGTTCCAGTTTGAGATTGGCGCAAACCACCGGGGCTGCCGAAAACGCGTCTGTGACGTCTCGCGCATCCTGCCATGCCCAAATCAGTGCCTGACTCATCAAGGATGCCGGGTCCCACTTGCTATTGCCATGGAACTCGCTTTTTTGGAGGCTTCTCAACGTTGGGGTTAGCCACGCAACCATCCCACTGAGAGCCTGGGCGTTTTTCTTAAGCTGTTTGGCCCGAAGCCTTCGCTGAATCGGCGATTACTCCGGGTGGCGGTTCCTGCGACTCATAGCCAGATTCCTTTCTGACTGAAGCGTGTTCAGTTAGTTTTGGGGGGAATCTGGCTTTTTTCATTGTCCTACCATCCTGACAACACCAATCTATACGGGAAAAAACGCTTGACAGCGTTGCCCGAGGCTCTTCCGCACTTTTGGTGATTAGGCGGGACCCATGTCTCGCCCGTATGATTCAAGCAGGGGTGGGGCACGGACGGACTTCAGTGACGAAACGGAGGTCGCCCCTTGGATTCGGAGAGCACATACAAGGATTCCAACGGCGGTGTTTTGATCGACGTGCTTTCCTTCAGGATCGCGATCACTTCCGGCGTGGCGGCTCGCAGACGCGGAAGATTGATTCCTTGTCGCGACTTGCTCAGCGCTCGGGCGACAGCGGGCGAATCGAGCACGGTCAGTCCCAGATACATCGCCTTTGATCCCTCCCCGAGGACTTCCGCGGCTTCGGGAGACAGAGTTGAAAGCGCGGGGAGCGTGATGGAGCTTGCTGTTGTGACGCCTTCCACGAATCGCCGCGCCATTTCAGGCGAATCCAGCACCGTCAAGGCTCGCAGGTCGAAGAACGAGCTGTATTGAGTTAGCGCCGGAGCAGCTTCCCTAGAGACGGTTTCGAGGTTGTACAACGTCGAACTGCTCTGCTGGGCAAACCGCTCGGCGAGTGGCTTCGAGTTGAGATGCCTTAATGGAATCTGCAAGACTGCCTCAACTTTTGCCAGCGACGCGGCTGCTTCCGGCGAGAGTCTCTCTACGGCGGGGCCGGACAAGGACAAGCGGGGACCAGGGTATGACGCGAGCGCGGCGGCGGATTCGTCCGGCAATTCGTCCAGACCTTCGATCTCAAGGTTTCCCTCATACTTGGCCAGTTCAACGGCCAACGCCGGAGACAGGGTGGCGAAGCCGGAGGTGGCGAATCCTAAGTTTCTTCCAAAGCTCAACTTCGGCGAATTACTGAACTTGCCGAATCCGCCGGGGACCTCTCGAAAACCCCGGTTCAGCGATGTCACCAGAATTCGAGCAGCTTCCGGAGAGAAGTCCTTCAAATAAGGAAACGAGATGTTATCGCCGGCCATCGGCTGACGCGTGGGAAGCTCGGCAAAGGCACCGGCGAATTCCGTAGGCAGCGTGGGGATTCCCAGTTTTAAGCTAGATGTCTGTCTCGCCATCAGGCGGACGGTTTCCAGCGAAACCTCCTCGAGCGCCGGCAGCGAGATCGCCCGCCAACGTTTATTCATCAACAGCCGAGCCGTTTCATTCGAAAGTTCCTGCAGGCTTGGAAAAGAAAGGGAGCCGCTTGGAACCACGATCTTCTGCATTTCGGGGCCGATGGCCTCGGCTTCCGGGAGGGCGCCCAATGCCGCGGCGGCCTCCGGTGAGATCTCCGTGACGCCAGGGAAACTGAACCCGTTGGCTTTGGCAAGCGTTTCCGCGAGCAGTGCCGAGTCCAGCTTCCTCAGGTTCGGTAGACTTAATGTCGAGACTTCCACCTCCCCAGGACGAAATGTCCTGTCGGCTAATTCTTCGGCCAAGATGCGGATCTGGCTTGCCGTAAGCTCTGCCACATCCCGCAATGAGATTTTCAGCCGGGATCTCAACAGCGTTCTCAGGATCGAGTCGGGAAGGGGACTGTTGCCGACCAATGTCAGGTTGACGGCCCTTGGGGTCGAGGCCAACACATTGGCCACTTCCGGTGTTACCGCGGACAGGGACAGGTAGATACCGCCGAAGAAACTTCCTTGCCCCTCTGCCGTGAGCAACATTTCCGCCTGTTCCGCAGACAGCTTCTTGAGTTCAGAAAGCAGCACGAAGGTCGCGGCCAATTTCTTCGCCAGCGGTAGTGAGTCGAGCGACGTCAGGTTCGGCAGCGAGAGACGGCCGACGGTCTCGGCCAGCTTCTCCTGGACGTCAAGCGACACATCGGTCAAGCCGGCCAGCGTCAAGCTTCGTTCGTTCTTGGCCAACGCCGCCGCGATCTGAGGCGAGATTTGTGTCAGGTACGGAAACGATAAGGCACCCGGTCGGGCGGCGAGTTTCTCGGCCAGCGGCACCGAATCGAGTTCCGCCAAGCCGGTCAGAAACAGTTGGCCAGGCAGCTTTACGAGCGACTCAGCAGCGTCGGGTGAAACCGAAGTCACCGAGTGCAGCCAGACGTTCACCGCCTGACTCTTCGCCAACGCGGCAGCCACCTCGGGCGAGAGAGACTTCAGCCCGAGAATCAGCATCTCGCCCCGGAACTCCGCGAGCGCCTCGGCAACCGCCGGGGTGATCTCGTAAGTCCTGCTGAGTTGCAGGATGCCGAAACGCGATTCCGCCTCGACCTTTTGAACCAGCTCGCGGGCCTGCTGGACGGTGATATTCTCGGAGACCCTGGCAGGGACCTTCGGCAGCGGGGGATCTCGGCGCACCAGAGAACGTGCGGGGAACCGACCCTGCTGGAACAACTCGCCGAAGGTGGGCGAAGTGGCAAGTAAGGGATTCGCCGGGATATCCTGGACACGCCGCCCCGCATCCCGTTGCCGTACAGGATCCGAGCGCGCGCCCTCATTGAGCCTCAGCAGCGTGTTGATCGCGTTGCCATACTCGTTGCGCGGCCCTCCCGAGCCGGGAAGATGGCAAACGGCGCAACTGCCGAACGACAGGCTGGTTTTCCGAGATATCTCGTTCACCTGGCGGAGCTGTTCGCCGACTGCGCCATCCAGACCGCATACGGCATGGACTTCGGTGGGAATCCCAAACAAAGCCGCACCGAGCAGAAAAAGACCTAAATGGTGACGCTTTCTTCGGCTGTACAAGGTCGCGTTCATTCGAATTCACGCCTCTGCGTGTGCGTTGAGTTCCTAAAGTGGTCTTTTCACGGCCCTACGGCGTCCGCTTTGGCCAGCAGCGTGGGTGTTAAGGCACTGCCGCCTCCCAGCGGTTCCACGCTGACGACGAACATCTTCGGCTGCTGAACGAAATGATCCGCCTGAATCGGCAGAATCAGTTCGCCTGTGCTCCGATCCACAAAAAACACGCCGCCATTGATCATCTCGTTGTTCGAGGCGTCGCCCCCAATAATCCAGAGCTGATATTGACGTTGCGGCGGGTCGTTGTTCATCAGTCCCTGCAGGCGGAGGTAACCGATCTGCCGTCCGCTGCTCCAAACAACATCGCCGCCTGGTTGTCGGGCAACCGCACGGCCGTCGTTGCTCACCAGTTGCAAATGCAGCACATCGGGAGCCGAGGCCAGCAGTTGCTCGCGCAACTGGGCGACGGTGAGTGTCGCGGTGGATGGAGCGGGCGTATCACTCCCCGGCGCGGTTAAGGGCGGGACGATATTCGCAAGCGGTGGCGAATTCGGAGGCGGAGCCGTCGTCGGTCTGGCGTACCAAGTGAACACGGCCACCAACAGGCACGCCGCCGCGGCCAGCCAAGCGACC
>JBIKVL010000371.1:0-5261 GCA_044356875.1 Pirellulaceae bacterium
GCTTGTCACTTTTCTTGCGTTTGTCGTAGGAATACTCACGCCGGTTGCCTGGGCGTCGCAAGACACGACGACGCCCCAACCCGTACCGTCATCGGTCGCGGAGGCGGCACGCGACGGAGCGGGTGGTAAGCCGGATAGCGCGAATGGCGCGGTGGTGATCGGAGCCGGTGGCGAGGAACCTCGGACAGTGCGGCAGGGGCGGGAGGCTCTCGAGGAGATGAGCTACGCGCCGTGGTACGACTCGGAGAAGGACGAGCTGAAACGGGTGAATGTGAAGCCGCCCGTCAAATGGACGTGGCTCGAGCGGATCAGGGATTTCTTCCAAAATCTGGAGGGACCCGATTGGGACTTGTCGGGCCTTAGCACACTCTTTAGCGGATTGGGGATTTTCGCCCAAGCCTGCATTTATCTCCTCTTGATCGCGCTGCTGATAGGGTTGTCTTATTTGTTGCTGTGGGTCTTTAGCCGAATCCGGGATCGCCGCCGCCAAGACGACGAGGAGGAGGAAGGGGACGAGGAGTATTTACGTCGCGCGCGGGTCGACGAGTTGCCGTTGCAGTTGGCGGCGCCCAAGGGCGACTTTCTGGCGGAAGCCCGGCGGCGGTATGAGGCGGGCGATTATAGCGGCGCGATCATTTATCTGTTCAGCCATGAACTATTGCAATTGGACCGCCATCAACGCATTCAGCTGGAACGCGGCAAGACGAACCGGCAGTATTTGCGGGAAGTGCGTGGCGAGCCGTTTTTGGCGAACGCGTTGTCCCGCACGATGGTCGCGTTCGAGGACGTGTTTTTCGGACACCACGCTTTGGACAGGTCGCGATTCGAGGCGTGCTGGCGAGAGGTGGAGGAATTCCATCGGCGTCTACCCACAGGAGCCGCATCGTGAATCTCGCCTTCTTGCGGAAACGCCGCGGACTGTTGCTCGGAACGTTCGGCCTGCTCACCGCCGCCGCAGTGGTTTTGGCTCTCATGACCCTGGTTTCTTGCGAACCCGATCAGATCGCGTCGGATTACGGCCAGCGGCGGGGGGTTGGGGTTCAGGAAAGCGTGAATGGCACGGTCGCGTTATCCAAACTATTCGAACAGGCTGGCCACACGGTTGGCGTCTGCCGACGCTTATCCCCCCGAGTCCGCTCGTACGACACGCTTGTGTGGATACCGAACGTCAATAGTGCCCCGTCGCAGGAGGAGCGGGATTTCCTCGAGTCCTGGCTGGCCGGAGGCACGGGCCGCACGCTGGTCTACGTCGGCCGCGATTTCGATATCTCGTCGCTCTACTGGCGCAAAATGAAAGCCAATGCGCCCGCCGACCAAATGACGGAGATTGATACGCGGTTGACCGCGGCGCAGCTCGCGCACGATCAGGCGCTGGCCAATGGACTGCACCTGACCTACGCCCGCTGGTTCGTGGTTCGACCCGGGCCGCATTATCCGGTCGTTGGCTTGCGTGGGCCGTGGGCCCAGGGCATCGATGCGGCGGCCATCGACATCACGGTAGGCACACGCTTGATGCCCGCTGGGGCGAGCGATATCCCCAACGTGGGCGCGCCGCTGCCGACATTTGTCGTCGCGGGAGCCAAAGCCACGACCCCGGCCTCGCCGCCTGCGGGCAAAAATCAGGGCCCGAAGCCGCGGCGGTTGTCCGCCACTCCGGTTCCGTTTGGAACCGTGCCTGTCGGGAATGCGGCGCTGGAGCGGCTTTCCATCCCCAATTCCGAGGTGTTGCTGGAAACGGATCGGGGCGATCCGCTCGTGCGGCGCGTCTATGACGGCGTCGAGCCGTTTGAAATGGCGCCACCGGCGCCACGGCGATCCCAGGTGATCGTGGTGACGAACGGCGCGTTTCTCTTGAATCTGGGGCTAGTGAATCGCGAGCATCGCAAGCTGGCGGCGCGGCTGGTCGAGGCCTGTGGTCCACCCGGAAACGTCGCTTTTCTGGAGAGCGGCCCGACGGGACTGGCGGTGCTGGATAAAGAACCCGAAAACACGATGCCGTCGGGTTTGGGGCTCTTCACGATCTATCCGCTCAATGTGCTGCTGCTGCATCTTATCGGGGTCGGATTGCTCTTCTGCTTTACGGCATGGCCTATCTTTGGCCGAGCGAAACGCCTGCCCACCGAATCCGTCTCCGATTTCGGAGCCCATATCGAGGCGGTCGGCGATCTGTTGGAACGGACCCGCGACAGGAAGACGGCTCGCCAAATCCTCGAAAATTATCAGAAAACGACAAAGGAGACGCGATGAACGACCCGAATGGCTACGGCAACGCGGGCGGCGGCTCGGGTAGCGGAATCTTTCCCAGCATGGTCGAGTTCCTTTGCCAATCCTGTTCCCGCAAATTGCGTGTCAGCGCCGGCCATATCGGCCGATCGGCGAAATGTCCGCAGTGCGGGCATATCCAACCGGTTCCCGGCGAACGCGACGCGCAGGTGATGGAAAGTCCCACCACGGTTGTGATTCCGCGATCGAGTCTCTCTTCGGATGTGAATGCCGGCGGCCCCGCGCCCGCACAACCTTCCGTGAGCCCAGTCTCGGCGTGGCCCGCCGTGGCCCCCCCCGTCGCGCCTCCACCGCCGGCGTACCCGCCCGTGCAGCCGCCCGTGTCCGTCCAGCCGCTAGTGCCAGTCCAGCCGCCCGTGCCAATGCAGCCGCTCGTTGCCGGGACGCCTTTTTCGGGGCCGCCCGGCGCGTCGCCCGTGGTGGCTGGGAGGGGCGGCGGCAGCGAATCGCCGAGCACGCTTGTGGGCGTCGCGCCGACGGCCACGAAGGCGTTGTTCGACCGGGTGATGGCGGAAATCGGCAAGATTTACGTGGGGCAGGACGAGCTTGTGGTCGGCACGCTGGTGGCGTTGTTTTCCAACGGGCATGTGCTGATCGAAAGCGTCCCGGGGCTTGGCAAAACCCTGTTTGTGCGGACGCTGGGCCGCGTTCTTGGACTGCGGTTTGGACGCATTCAGTTCACCGCCGACTTGATGCCGTCGGATATTACCGGCGCGCCGCTGTTCGACATGAAACAGCAGGAATTCCGCTTTCGGCCCGGCCCGGTGTTCACGCAACTGCTGCTCGCGGATGAAATCAACCGCGCGCCGGCGAAGACACATGCGGCGTTGTTGGAGATTATGCAAGAGTTTCGCGTCACCGTGGATGGCTCGTCCCATAAGCTGGAAAAGCCGTTCCTGGTGCTGGCCACGCAGAACCCAATCGAATCCGAAGGCACTTATAATCTTCCCGAAGCACAGCTCGACCGGTTCATGTTCAAGCTGATGGCGGGCTACCCGGACCTGGCCGAGGAAAAGCGGATTCTCGAAATGCACAGTCGCCAAGTGGACATCAATCGGCGGTTGGAGGAGGACCTGCGCGAAGTGACGAATGTCCAGGAAATCCTCGAGACGATCCGCGCCAATGGCGACGTGGTGGTGGACGAGCGGTTGGTGGACTACGTCGCGAAGCTGGTCCGAACCACGCGAGTCTGGCCGCAATTCCACATGGGCGCGTCGCCGCGGGCGGGCCTGGCGATCCTGCAAGCCGCGCGGACGCTCGCCGCTTTCCATGGCCGCGATTACGCCGTGCCCGACGATGTCGCGCAGATCGCCATCCCGGCCCTGCGGCATCGCGTGATCCTCACCGCCGAGGCGGAAGTCGAGGGGCGGAAGGTGGACGAGTTGCTCCGCGAGCTGATCCGCTCCGTGGAGGTTCCTCGGCTGTGAACGAACTTCTCGAACGGTTGGCGAACGACCAACAGTTGCAAGTGCGTTTAACGTGGGTGTGGCTGGCCGCGTTCACGTTGCCGTTCATCCCGCTGGCCCTCGCGAAGCGGATCCATCCCGCGCGTCCGCTGTTGTTCTTGGCGCTCGTTCCGACGGCGCTCAGCGTGATGCTCGCCTTCAGCGACGCGTGGCTCGTGCCGATCCTGGCGATCGACGCCGCGTTCGCGCTGGTCGGGATCGCGGATTTGCTGACGGTGCCTTGGAAGTCGTCTTTTTCCGTCGCCCGCAACACGACGCGGGTCGCCTCGCTGCGGATGCCGCATTCGATCGAATTGGTGATAAACAACCTGAGCGACCACAAGCATCGCGTTTTGGTCCGTGACGATGTTCCCCAGGAGTTCACCGCGACGCCCGAGGAGTTCGACGTGCGGGCGCCGCGGCGCAGCCGCGTCACGGTCGATTACGAGGCGACCGCGGGCCGACGTGGCGAATACCAATGGTGGCAAGTCCATCTGCGCGTCGGCAGTCGACTCGGACTGTGGCAGCGTTTCCTGTCTTATGATTGCCCCTCCACGATTCATGTCTATCCCGACATGAAACAGCTCAACGAGTACGATCTGCTCGCGCGGACCAATCGGCTGAGCCTGGTGGGTGTCCGCCGGACTCGCCGCGTAGGCCAGGACCACGATTTCGAGCGTCTCCGCGATTACACGCCGGACGACAATTACCGCCATATCGATTGGCGATCGACCGCGCGTCGCCAAAAGCTGACGGTCAAGGATTTTCAAACCAGCCAGAGCCAACGGGTGGTGTTTTTGGTCGATTGCGGGCGGATGATGACCAACGAGGCGGCCGGCCTGAGCTTGCTCGACCACGCGCTGAACTCGATGCTGATGCTCAGCTACGTCGCCCTCCGCCAAGGCGACTCGGTTGGTTTTTTGGCGTTCTCCGACCGCGTGCTGAACTTCGTGCCGCCCCAGGGCGGCATGAAGCAGATGAATCAACTGCTACACGCCTCGTTCAACCGCTTCCCCGAGCTTGTGGAATCGCGGTATGACGAGGCGTTCATGCATTTGTCGGCGCATTGTCGCAAACGCGCCTTGGTGGTGCTCGTGACGCATGTGATCGATGAAGTGAACGCGCGGCAGGTGCACCAGTACCTTGCGGCGCAAATGGGCCGCCACCTGCCGCTGGGCGTCTTTCTGCGCGATCGGCGACTCTTCGATGCCGTGGTGCCCGAGGCGGCGATCGGCAACCGGCTTTATCGAGCGGCGGCCGCCGCGCACATCCTCAGTTGGCGCGCTCAAGTGATTCGCGACCTGCAACATACGGGCGTCTTATGTATGGACGTGTTTCCCGAGGAAATGACCGCGCCGCTGGTCAACAAATACCTTGAACTCAAAGCCCGCCACCTCCTGTGATTCGCCCATGCCCACCGCCCACGATTGGGGACGATATTGGAATCTTCGTTCGGACACCGTTTATTTGAACCACGGTTCGTTTGGGCCGGCGCCTGAACCGGTGTTGGCCGCCCAGCGCCGCTGGAAAGCG
>JBIKVL010000372.1:0-5253 GCA_044356875.1 Pirellulaceae bacterium
ATTCCGCATTCCGCATTCCCCACTCCCCATTCCGCATTCCGCATTCCCCACTCCCTACTCCCCATTCCCTACTCCCCATTCCCCACTCCGCATTCCCTACTCCGCGTTCCGCATTCCCCATTCCCCATTCCAGACTCCGCCTTCCTTCCTCTCTTTACCGGCTAGTATTCCATGGCGCCGCTGAAATTCCTTGCGAAGCGACTTTTGTTTGCCGGTTTGACGTTATGGCTGGTTTACACAGCGACGTTTTTCATGATGCGAGCGGTGCCGGGCGGGCCATTCGCGAGCGAAAAGAATTTGCCGGAGGCGGTGAAGCGGAACATCGAGGCGCGATACCAGCTCGACCAGCCCTGGTACCGGCAGTACGCCACGCATTTGGGCAAGACGCTGCGCGGCGATTTGGGGCCGAGCTACAAGCTTGAAGACTACACGGTCAATGAAGTGATCGCGCAAGGGTTTCCGGTGTCGGCGTCGCTGGGGATTTTCGCCTTGGTGTGCGCGACGACGATCGGGATGACGGCGGGAGTCGTCTCGGCTGTCGCTCGGCACACGCCTTGGGACTATGGCTTTATGGCGCTGGCGACCGTCGGCATCGCGGTGCCGAATTTTGTATTGGCGAGCTTAGGGGTGATCGCGTTCGTCTTCGTGCTGAATCTGTTTCCGGCGGCGGGCTGGGGCAGTTTAGGGCAATTGATTTTGCCCGCGTTGTGTTTGGCGGCTCCGTTCGCCGGCTACATCGCCCGGCTTACCCGCACCGGCATGCTCGAAGTTCTCGGTCTCGACTACATCCGCACCGCGCATGCCAAAGGGCTAGCGCCGCGGCACGTGATTGTGCGGCACGCGTTGCGCGGCGCTATCTTGCCCGTGGTGTCGTATCTCGGGCCGGCCACCGCTGGCATTCTCAGCGGTTCGTTGGTCCTCGAACGGATCTTCGCGATTCCAGGCATGGGCAGCCACTTCATCGAGGCGGCCACGCAACGCGACTACACCCTGGCCATGGGGATGGTGTTGGTCTACAGCGTGCTCCTGCTGTTCATGAACACGCTTGTGGATGTGTCCTACGCGATCCTCGATCCGCGAGTGAAAATAGCTTGATCCACAGGGCGGCAAGTTTGGGACGGCAAGTTCGGGACGGCAAGTTCGGGACGGCAAGTTCGGGACGGCAAGTTCGGAGTGTGAGCGACATGGGTGATCGAGCTGGCGAACAAGCAGCGTGTGAACGAGGAGTGACGGCGTGTCCCAACCGATGAACACTTCGGCGACCGGCTCAGCAGCGGAGAAGGCGCCAAACAATCGCTCGGGCGACGCTCCTGTCGACGACTCCGCGAACAACGCATCCGCGAACAACGCATCCGCAAACGGCGTCGCTGCGAACGGCGGTATTGCGAATGGCCGTATTGAGAATGACGGGGCGAGTCGGGGTGGCGAGCCGTTGGGCGAACGCGAACTGGCGGCCCTGTGGGAGGAATCGCGGCAGATCCGCGGCGTGTCGCTGTGGCAGGACGCGCGGCGGCGGTTGGCGCGCAGTTTCACCGCGCGGTGGTCGTTGCGGCTCTTGTTGGCGATCGTGCTGTTGACGTTGATAACGCCGCTGTTGCCGCTGCAGTCGCCCGTGAAGCAGGACTTGAAACGCCGTCAATTCCAGCCGCCCAATCTGCGTTCGGCGCGATTGGAACTGCCGTCGACAGAGTCCGGCAAAAACGGCGTCAGCAACGACCGCGCTGGCAAAGGCGGGGCTGCCGCTGGCGGTCCCGGCACGAAGGCGGCGGATGCGGCCGATCCGATTGACACGCTCTGGAATCGGCCTTCCGGGCTGACGCGCTGGATGATCCGCGCGCGGTTGGCCCTGTTTGGCGACTGGTGCGTCCCATCGATCTGCGGCACCGACAGTCTCGGACGCGATGTGCTCGCGCGGATTCTCTGGGGAGCCCGCGTCTCGTTGGTGGTCGGGATCGTGGCGTCGTGCGTTTCGCTGATGATCGGCGTTTCGTACGGCGCGGTCGCGGGCTACGTGGGCGGATGGGTCGACGAGCTGATGATGCGGTTGGTCGACATCCTGTACTCGATTCCGTTCATTTTCGTGGTCATCTTCCTGATGACGATCCTCGGCGAGCCTTCGTTGAAGAAGACGCTGTTCGCCTATGGGATCGACCAGATGGTGATCTTCTACATTGTTATCGGCGCGATCTACTGGCTGACGATGGCCCGCGTGGTGCGTGGCCAGGTGTTGTCGCTGCGGAACGAGCAATTCATCGAGGCGGCTCGAACGATCGGCGCGGGGACGGGCCGCATCGTGTTCCGCCATATCGTGCCGAACGTCCTGAGCGTGGTGATCGTCTACCTGACGTTGACGATTCCGTCCGTGATGTTGTTCGAGGCGTTCCTCTCGTTTTTGGGGTTGGGCGTTTCGCCGCCCGATGTCTCGCTCGGACTGTTGATCAACGAAGGGCTGCAAGTGATCACGCCCGTGAAGACCTTCAGTTGGCTGGTCGTCTTCCCGGGGCTGGCGCTCACCCTGACCTTGTTCGCGTTGAATTTCCTCGGCGACGGCCTTCGCGACGCGCTCGATCCCCGCATGAAGAACCGCTGACCGCGGCGGAGCGAAACACACATGACGCAATCGGTTTTGGAAATCCGCGATCTGCAAGTGGCGTTTGATACCGACGACGGGACAGTCCGCGCCGTCGACGGGTTGTCGTTCGCGCTGGAACGTGGCGAGACCCTGGGCATAGTCGGCGAATCTGGTTCGGGCAAGTCGGTGACCAGCTTGGCGATCATGGGGCTCATTCCCCGTCCCGCCGGACGGATCGTTTCGGGTTCGATCCGCTATGGCGGCGAGGATCTGCTGGCGGCGTCGCCGCGACGGTTGCGGGAGATTCGCGGCCGCCGGATCGCGATGATCTTCCAGGATCCAATGACGGCGCTGAACCCGTTCCTGACGGTGGGCGAGCAGTTGACGGAGATGACGCGGCTGCATTTGAGGCACTCGGCGCGCCAGGCCCGCGACCACGCCGTCGCGATGCTCGAACAGGTCGGCATTCCCGGGGCGGGGCGTCGAGTGGACGACTATCCACACCAGTTCTCGGGCGGGATGCGACAGCGGGTGATGATCGCGATGGCCCTCTCCTGCGACCCCGAGATATTGATCGCCGACGAACCGACCACCGCGCTCGACGTGACCATCCAAGCGCAGATACTCGAACTGCTCAAGGAACTGCGGCGCGACCGCGGCATGTCGATCATCCTGATCACGCACGACCTCGGGGTTGTCGCGAACGCCTGCCAACGCGTGTTGGTGATGTATGGCGGGCGGATCGTCGAGGAGGCCTCGGTGGGTTCGCTATTCGAACAGCCACGGCATCCCTACACGGAAGGCCTGTTGCGTTCGATCCCGCGGTGGGATGGCCACTCGACACAGCTTTTGCGGGCCATCGAAGGCCAGCCGCCGAACATGGCGCGTCCGCCATCGGGCTGCGCGTTCCATCCGCGTTGTCCTTACCAATTGCCACGATGCGCCCTCGAATCGCCCACGCTAACCCCGCGGGACGCCTCGGGCGGCGGCGGTTCCAAAGCCTGCTTCGTGGACCTTGCGGTGGCGGGGGCTCCAACGCCCTCGGTGGCGAAACAGTAGGAACTCAACGGCAGCGGAAACAAAACAGGTGCCCTATGGTGGAAGTCGCAAGCAGGTCGGCGAACAACGCGAGCAGCGGAGCGTTGGCGGCCGAACATGCGGGAAACGCGGCGAGCGGCCGGTCGGCGCCGCTGTTGAGTGTCCGCGATCTGCGGGTCCACTTCGCGGGACGCGGCGCCTGGTTCGGGCGTCAGTCCACGATCCGCGCGGTGGACGGGGTGAGCTTCGACATTCGGGCTGGCGAGACGCTGGGATTGGTCGGCGAATCGGGCTGCGGAAAGTCGACGACCGCCCGCGCGATCGTGGGGTTGGTGCGTCCCACGAGCGGCGAAGTGTGGCTCAACGGCACTCGGATCGATGGCCTTTCCGACGCGGCGATGAGGCCGCATCGCGCGACCGTGCAAATGATCTTTCAGGATCCGTTCGCGTCGCTGAATCCGCGTCTGACGGTCGGCGCGACGATCACCGAACCGATGGCGATCTTGGGATTGCATTCGCCGCGGGACCGCCAGTTCGAAGCGCTGCGGCTGATGCGGCTAGTCGGACTCGACCCGCGGTTCCTCAACCGCTACCCGCATGAATTTTCAGGCGGTCAACGACAGCGGGTGGGAATCGCTCGGGCGCTGGCCGTCCAGCCGAAGTTGATCGTCTGCGACGAGCCGATTTCGGCGCTCGATGTCTCGATTCAAGCCCAGGTGATCAACCTGCTGATGGACTTGCAGCAAAAGCTTGGACTGGCTTATCTGTTCATTGCGCACGATCTGGCGGTGGTCCGGCACATCGCCCGGCGAGTCGGCGTGATGTACCTGGGACGCATCGTGGAGATGGCGGATTCCGCGGAGCTATTCGCTCACCCACGGCATCCTTACAGCCAAGCGTTGTTGTCCGCCGCTCCGCTACCCGATCCGGCTCGGGAACGAGGCCGACAACGGATCGTCCTGGAAGGCGAAGTGCCATCGCCAGACCGTGTCTACTCGGGGTGTCCATTCGCCGACCGCTGCCGCCGCGTCGAAGCCGATTGCCGATCAACCCCGCCGCGATTGGAAGGCTCCGTGCATCAAGTCGCGTGCTTTCACGCCGATTAACGCGGGTCCGCAACCGGGCTGACGGAGGCGGGATCCACTGGGAATGGCTTCGCCGGCGATGCAGCGTTCGGGGCGCTCGGGGCATTCGGGGCGCTCGGGGCGTTCGGGGCGGCCGCCGCCCGGCGGTCAGCCAGCCAACGGGCGACCGCTCGATGATGCGGTTCGGGGAGCGCGGCGAGTACCGCGTTGCTCGGCGAGTCGAAACGCAGGGCCGATTCCAAACCGGGCGCCTCCAACGGTTCGGCCGCCACCGCCTCGCGCAACTGTTCGACGAGCGTCGACGCGTCGAGGCCCGGCGCCAACAGGTCGTCGACCGGGTACAGCTCCCATTCCATATGCCCGACCAACGCGGTTGGCGTTGTCACTTCGAGCGTTAGCCCATCGACCGCGCGATAGGTTAGCTCCCGCGGGGTGAGCAGCATCGCGAGCGACTCGGACAGACTCTTGCCATCGACGGACAGCTTCGCCATCGTCTCGGGCGTCCAGCCAGCCGCTTGCAACGACGACCAGTCCACCAGGATTGTGACGCCGGCCGTG
>JBIKVL010000373.1:0-5248 GCA_044356875.1 Pirellulaceae bacterium
TCGCGCGGCATTGGAACATGCCGCGACCGTGGAGAACAAGGCGGTAGACCATCGCGGGAGGACGGAAGATGCGGAAACCGCGGGAATGCGGAAAGGATCCCGCGAATTGACCTTGCCTCGAACGGCCCGTTTCTGGCACACTGCCCGTCCGCGCCCCCGGTTGCCGATCGACTGAGGGCTCAAAGCAACGCATGGAAGCGTTCGAGGGACCACGACGACCCGATCCACGGACTTCGCCAGAAGCCTGCTGATTTCGCGGTTTTCGCGGCGTTATGGAAGACGATTCGAAGTATGAAGCTGCGACACCCACGCACGATCCGCATGGCGAGTTGGCTGACGGCGGCCATGCTCCGTCCTTGGGTCGCCACGTTGCGTGGCGTGGTCGAACACGGACCAGCCGGTCCGCATCCCGCCGACCCCGCCCGCCAACGCTACATCTACTTGCTCTGGCACGAAGCGCTGCTCGCCGCTTTCCTGTTCCGCAAATATCCGGGGCACGTCCTGATCAGCCAACACGCGGACGGCGAACTGATTGCTCAGGCTTGCGAACGCCTGGGCGTCTCCGTCATCCGTGGTTCGTCGCGGAAAGGCGGCGCCCGAGCACTCCTGCAGATGTGCCGGATGAGCGAACAATCGCACATTGTCATTACGCCAGATGGCCCCAGGGGCCCGCGGCGACGCATGCCCGAAGGCGTTATTCAACTGGCCGGACTCGTCGGCCTGCCGATCATGCCCGTTGGAATCGGATTCCAGTCGGCTTGGCGAGCCAACAGTTGGGACCGTTTCGCCGTCCCTCGGCCGTTCTCCACGATTCATTTCCACGTCGGCGCGCCGATCCATGTGCCGGCATCACTGCACGAAAGCTCGATCGAATCCTTCCGCGAGGAAGCGGAATCCGCAATGCTCGCCGCTACCGACCAAGCGGAACGCGCCGCGGCCAACCGCTCACGGGGCACGCACAAGCCCGCGGGCTTACAAAGCACCCAGTCTTCGCTGAACGCCGGATAGCCCGCCAACCATGAAACTTTCCCTTTTTACCCATCCACTCACGCCACGGAGGGCGACATGGACCGCGAACAACTGAAACGCGAGTTGAGCGAGATTCTGGAGGAGAGCGTCGGGGAAGAATTCCCGGAACTCAACGAGTCCGCGTCGCTGGTCGATGAAATGAAGCTGGATTCGGTCGATTTGCTATCGATGACCATCGAAATCCAAAGCCGCTATGGCATCGTGATCAACGCCACGGAAGTGGCGAACATCGCGACCGTGGCCGACGTGCTCGATGTGATCGCCGGCAAGATCGCCGCGAAAGTGAGGAAGGCCGCCTAACGGGCGGGGCCGCTAGGCCCGCCGTGACATGGCGTTGCCGAGTGGCGCCTTCAAGGAAGCATACCCAAGGACGGGTTTCCCATGACGCTGGAATTGTGTTGCCCTGTGGCCGCTTACGGGCACGCGACTGTGCCGTTCGCCGGCTTCGACGAGTGGCGAAAGACGAACTGCCAAAAGCGGCAGTCGGCCGCTTTCACGCAAACATGCAAACTGGGCGATGAGCAAACGATGGTGGCGGCCGAGGCGATGTTCCGCGCCATCGAGTCGGCGGGCTGGTCTGGCCGATCGATGGAAGACTGGGGAATCGTGGCCGCGCCGCAATTCCTCGGAAGGCTCCGCATGTGGTCGGCGATCGAGCGGTATCGGACCCTGGAAGTGCGGGGCGCCTCGCCGCGACACATTCCCACCGTGTCCCAACACGCGGTCGCCGGCACGCTCAGTGTCATCTTCCAGTGCCGTGGGCCCTGCTTCGGGGCCGGCGGCTCGCAAGGATCGCTGCTCGACGGCTTCGTCAACGCGGCCAGCCTCGCCGCCGGCGGCATCGCGCCCGGCTTCTGGCTCGCCATCTCCCAGTGGTCGCCGGAACCGCTGCCCGAAGCTAGCGACGCGGACAACGGAGCCGCTCGCTGCCATGCGGCGGTGCTCGCCCTGCTGCCGCCGGTCGTGTCGAGCGGCCCAGGCGGTTCGAGTGGCCCGGGCGTATCGAGCGGCCCGGGCGTATCGAGTGGCCCGGGCGTATCGAGTGGCCCGGGCGATTCGAGCAACCCGGGCAGTTCCCGTTGGGTGGCGGAAGACGTTGCGGCGGGTGTCGCAAACGCCCCGATCGCAAGCGCCCAGATCGCAAACGCCCCGATCGCAAGCGCCCAGATCGCAAACCCTGAGGTCGCGAACGCCGAATTCGAACTCGTGGTGCGATTTCGGCCGACCCTGCATCGGCATGATGTCGACGCCAACGTCTCCGATGTCCAGGATTTCCTCGACGCGTCCACAGCGCCCGGCAGTGTCTGGAAACGGTCGCTGGCGGCCGGAGTGTGGGTCGAGCTTCGTCGACGACGGGCTCGCTTCGCCGCGTTGCCGCGCGTCGCCTGAAACACGATTCGCCCATTTTGAACGCCCGAATAAACGATAAGAATCGCCCCGTTCACGCAAGGCCCCGCGCATGGATGCTCAAGAACCTGTCTGGATCACCGGCGCCGGCTGCGTTAGCACGATGGGCAGTTCGCCGAGCGAACTGATCGATAACGCGCTCGCGGGAAAATCGGGCGTGCGTTTCATCGAGCGTTTCGCGGTCCCGAATCATCCATGCCAGATCGCTTCGTATTTGGACCAAGTGCCGCGGCCGGAGGGGTGGAGCGAATCGGCGTTCGCCGCTCACCAGCCCTGGGAACAAATCCTGATTTGGTGTAGCGTCGCCGCGCTCCGGGACGCTGGATTATGGAACGACCGGCAAACGCGGCGCGTCGGTTTGGTCCTCGGTGTGGGCGGCGAATGGATTGTGCGTTGGACGCAGGACCACTTCGAACAGGTCCCCAGCATCCGTACCGCCCAGGAGGACGAAATGGGCCTCGCCCGCCGCGCCCTCGGGTGGCTCGATATCTCCGGTCCCTCGACCACCGTCGCGGCCGCTTGCGCCAGCGGCAATTATTCGTTGGGAGTCGCCCGGCAGTGGTTGCGACAAGGCTTGGTCGATGTCTGTTTAGCGGGCGGCTGCGAGTATTCGGTGACGCCGATGGGGTTGGCCGGCTTCGGAAACCTGGGCGCCTTGTCGCGACGCAACGACGCGCCGCGTCAAGCTTCCCGTCCCTTTGATCGGGGCCGGGATGGCTTCATCATGGGCGAAGGCGGAGCGATGATGGTGCTCGAAACGGCCACGCACGCGCGGCGCCGTGGGGTGCAGGGTCGGTGTGAAGTCGCCGGCTTTGGCGGTTCCAGCGACGCTTTTCATTCGGTCATGCCCAGCGACGATCCGGAACCGTCCGCCCGCGCGATCGAGCGTGCGTTGCGCGACGCCCAGGTCGATCCCCGCGATGTCGACTACATCAACGCCCACGCCACCAGCACGCCGCTCGGCGACATCCACGAAACCAAGGCGCTCGAACGCGTCTTCGGCGAACATCTGCCCCGCGTGCCGCTCAGCAGCACCAAAAGCATGACCGGACACATGCTCAGCGCGGCGTCCGCGATCGAAGCGCTCCTGTGCCTCGGAGCGATCGAACGAGGCGCGTTGCCGCCGACGATCAACCTCGACGAGGTCGACCCCGAGTGCGCTCATTTGGACCACGTGCGGAACGAAGCCCGCTCGAAACGCGTCAACGTCGCCGTTTCGAACTCCTTCGGCTTCGGTGGCTCCAACACCAGCGTCGTGCTCCGCCGAGTGGCCTAGTCATAGCGCGCGGCGATAGAGCCGAACGTCGCGAATGCGCCCCGTGAAGTAATCCTGTTCGCCGAAGCCGATAAGCAGGGGCACATCGACATCCAGGGAATAGTCCGAGCCAACGAACGGGGTGGACTCGGATACCAGCTTCCCATCGATGTACAGCTTAAGCCGATTTCCCTCGCGTACCGCCATCAGCTGTTTCCAACCAGCGCCGAGATCCTTGTCGTAGGATACGCATTCGCCAGCCCGCACCGAATAGACTCGGCCGCGAACGTCCGCCGGTGCGTCCTTCACGGAACTGGTGCAACTGCCAAGGCTGGCGAACAGGCGGCCATCGAACACCGTGAGGCTGGTGACTCGAGTCCAGTTATTGATCTCCTCGCGAACCGGAGCGGTCGCGGGCCCTGGGTTCCAGTTCGGCGGCGAGAAGAACTTTCGCAGCGACTTCCAACGTCCCTCGCCTTCGTACCGAGACACCTCGCCCCGGGGAATGGTGCCGGCGTACAGCTGACCGTTGTACACGGTCAGGGAATTGACTTCGGAGCCATCGCCCAACCGGCCGCGGTCGCGCCACGTTTCACCGCCGGGCGCCTCGTCCACGTACTCGACGACCCGCGCTTCGGGCCACATGCCAGCCAACAAGCGGCCACGGTACACCTCGAGCGAATGGACTTGCAAATGCGGCTTTTGATCGATCGGCGTGTCGCCGATCGGAAGGCCGGCGAACCGCCAGTCCTTGCCATCGAAGGCGAACACATTGGGGTAGCCGGCGAACAATCGGCCATCGTGGACCGCCATCGCGTGGGCATAGAGACTCCGGGGCGGCTCCGGAGCGAAACTGCCTGAAACGCTCCATTTCGTTCCGCCCTCATACACATAAATCTTATAAGGACGGCCAGTCCATTGACGCTCGCCGGGCGGCGGCAGGCCGCGATCGCCGCCGACATACAACCTCCCTCCATAACTGGCAAGGCAGTTGATCCGCAACATTTCTCCCGGTTGGCCGCAATCGATCCAACGGGTCCCGCCGTCATAGCGGTAAACCCGGGCGGGCTCGTATTCGCCCGAGAACACTCGAGTCCAATCGTAGGTGGAGGTGGCGGCGTACAGGTGGCCGCCATGGACGATCAACGCCATCGCCCCGGTCGACTTCGTCGGCCCCACCCGGCCACAGTCGATCCATTGCTCGCCGCCCGCATACCGATAAACATGTTGCCAGTCGGCCGGATCCTGGGCATCGATCGTCGCGGCGTAGAGGTGCCCATCGAAGACGGTCAGCGAGTTGGAGACATAGTTGCTAGTGCGGTTCGGCCGACCGCAATCGCGCCACTCGCCCAGCCGATCGTTGTCGATACCGAAATGGACGTGGCGGTCATCGCCGGACGATTGGTAGCCGCCGGAACTGGCTTTGATATTCAGCGTCACCCCGCGGCGGCGCCGCGGGTCGTAAAAGCTGACGACATCGCCAATGGTGTCGTCCACGACCGCGTTGAGATGGACGGAGGCCACAATCGTAAAGTCCCCCGACCCCAACCGCAGCGA
>JBIKVL010000374.1:0-5232 GCA_044356875.1 Pirellulaceae bacterium
GCCGGCGCGATCGACCGTGAAGCGGGCCCGACGCGGTCGATCACCGTGCGAGCCACCTCGGCTGACGGCTCGACCAGCGTCGCGATCTTCACCATCGCCATCGGCGACGCGAACGAGTCCGCCATTTCCGGAATCACCGACATCGATCCGGCGATCAACGCCGTCCCCGAAAACTCGCCGGTGGGAACGGTGGTCGGCATCACCGCGTTCGCCGAGGACATTGACGCGACGAACAACTCGATCACCTACACGCTCGACGACAGCGCCGGCGGACAGTTCACCATCAACGCCGTCACGGGCGTGGTGACGGTCGCGGGCGCGATTGACTTCGAAGCGGGTACGACACGTTCGATCACCGTGCGAGCGACCTCGGAGGATGGATCTTCCACCACTCGCGTCTTTTCCATCGCGATCGGCAACGTGAACGACTTGCCGATCTCCGCGATTATAGATATCGATCCCGCTCCGGATGCGGTTCCTGAAAACTCCCCGATTGGCACACCCGTGGGAATCACCGCCTCAGCGACCGACGCGGATGGAACCAACAACACAATCCAGTATACGCTTGACGACAATGGCGGCGGTCGCTTCGCAATTGATCCGGTAACTGGGGTGGTGACGCTGGCCGGACCCGTGGATCGCGAGTCGTCCCCCAGTGCTACCATCGTGATTCGCGCAACATCTTCCGACGGTTCGTTCAGCACCGCGACGTTCGCGATCGCGATCGGCGACGTCAACGAATTCCCCGTCTCCGCGATCACGGATGTGAATCCGGCCGCGAACCACGTTTTGGAAAACGCCGCCGTCGGAACCGTCGTCGGCATTACCGCCTTCGCAACCGATGCCGACGCGACCAACAACGCGGTCACCTATTCGCTGGACGATAGCGGCGGCGGCCGCTTCTCGATCGATCCGACGACAGGCGTCATCACGGTCTCCGGACCCATTGATCGCGAACTTGGTCCAACCTGCGAGATCACGATCCGCGCCACCTCTCAAGATGGTTCTTTCAGCACGTTGACGATTGCTATCGCCATTGGCGATGTGGACGAATTCGATATCTCGCCTATCTTCGATACGAATCCGGCGGCGGACTATGTCCTTGAAAACGCGGCGGTCGGCACAGCGGTTGGGATCACTGCGTTCGCCAGCGATCCCGATGCGACCAACAATGCCGTCAGCTACTCGTTGACCGACAACGACGGCGGTCGATTCGCGATCCATGCGACGACGGGTGTCGTTACTGTGGCTGGCGCGATCGACCGGGAAGCGGGCCCAACACGCACCATCACGGTTCGCGCGCAATCCACCGATGGCTCATCCAGCACCGCGTCATTCACAATCAACATCGGCGATGTCAACGAGCACCCCATCTCCGCGATCACGGACGTGAATCCGGCCGCGAACTACGTCCTCGAAAGCGCCCCTGTCGGCACGCTCGTCGGGATCACCGCTTTCGCCACCGATCCCGACGCGACGAACAGCGCGGTCACCTACTCGCTGGACGATAGCGGTGGCGGCCGCTTCTCGATCGATCCGACGACAGGCGTCGTCACGGTTTCCGGCCCCGTCGACCGCGAACCGGGACCGACCTGCGACATCGTCGTCCGCGCTACTTCCCAAGATGGTTCTTTCAGCACGTTGAAGATTGTCATCGCCATTGGCGACGTGAACGAGTTCCCCATCTCCGCGATCACGGACGTGAATTCGGCCGCGAACCATGTCTTGGAAAACGCCGCCGTTGGAACGCTTGTCGGGATCACCGCCTTCGCCAGCGATCCCGACGCGACCAACAACTCCGTCAGCTACTCGTTGACCAACAGCGATGGCGGTCGATTCGCGATCCATGCGACGACGGGTGTCGTGACGGTGGCGGGCAACATCGACCGGGAAGCGGGCGCGACTCGAACCATCACGGTTCGCGCGCAATCCACCGATGGCTCATCCAGCATCGAGTCATTCACAATCAACGTCGGCGATGTCAACGAGCACCCCGTCTCGGCGATCACGGACGTGAACGCGGCCACGAACTACGTCCTCGAAAACGCCGCCGTCGGCACGCTCGTAGGCATCACCGCTTTCGCCACCGATCCCGACGCGACGAACAACGCGGTCACCTATTCGTTGGACGATAGCGGCGGTGGCCGATTCTCGATCGATCCGACGACAGGCGTCGTCACGGTTTCCGGGCCTGTCGACCGCGAACCGGGACCGACCTGCGATATCGTCGTGCGCGCCATATCCCAAGACGGATCTTTCAGCACATTGAGGATTGTCATCGCCATTGGCGATATCGACGAATTCGATATCTCGCAGATCAGCGATAACAATCCGGCGGCCAACTATGTGCTCGAAAACTCGACCATCGGCACGGTCGTGGGGATTACCGCGTACGCCAGCGACCCGGACGCGACGAACAACGCCATCACGTACTCGTTGACAGATAACGATGGCGGACGCTTCGCGATCAACGCCACGACAGGGGTCGTGACGGTGGCGGGAGCGATTGATCGGGAAGCGGCCGCGACACGGACAATCACCGTGCGGGCCGTGTCGGCGGATGGTTCCTCCAGCACGCGAAGTTTCACCATCGACGTGGGCGACAGGAACGAAAACCCGGTGTCCGCCATCGTCGACATCGACTCGGCCACCAACTACGTCTTGGAGAATTCGGCGAACGGCGTCGTGGTTGGGATCACCGCTTTCGCCTTCGATCCGGATGCCACGAACAATTCCGTCACCTATTCGCTGACTAACAACGCTGGCGGCCAATTCGCGATCAATTCAACCACTGGAATTGTGACTGTCGCGGGCGCCATCGATCGGGAAGCGGGCGCGACGCGTTCGATCACCGTGCGAGCCGCGTCCAGCGATGGTTCGACTACAACGGCGACTTTCACGATCGCCATCGGCGACCTAAACGACAATCCCATCTCGTCGATCACCGATGTGAATCCCGCGGCGAATCAAGTGGCGGAGAATTCGCCAAGCGGCACGCTCGTTGGAATCACCGCTCGGGCCGTCGATCCGGATAGCACGAACAACACGGTGACCTATACGTTGGTGGATGATTCGCTGGGCGCGTTCGCGATCGACGTGGATTCCGGCGTCATTCGCTTGATTGGCGCCGTTGATCGCGAGGCGACGCCAACCAGGACGGTTTTAGTTCGAGCCGAATCGGTGGACGGAAGTTCCTCCACGGCAACGTTCGTGATCACGATCGTCAATGTCAACGAGCCGCCCACTTCGATCGTCAACAACGGGGCGACGGTTCCGGAGAATGGCACGGTGGTGATAGGCTCGGCGCAATTGCGAGCCCAGGACATCGACACCTCGGCGTCGGGACTCGTCTACACCGTGACGACGAATACCGCCTTTGGACAGTTGCGGCTCAACGGAGCAGCCCTCGCGGTTGGCGGCACATTCACCCAAGCCGACATCGACACGGGCCGGTTGGTCTACGCGCAAAACGGCAGCGAGACGCCGACCGACGGCTTCAACTTCCGTCTCAGCGATGGCGGAGCGACGGCGATCACAGGCCGTTTCCAGATCACCGTGACGCCGATCAATGATGCGCCCATCGCGGCCAACGACTTCTACTACGTGCAGCGCAACCAAACGCTGGCCCTGAACGCTCCAGGCGTAATGGCGAACGATCTGGATGCCGAGGGTCAGCCATTGACCCTGACACTGGTCACCACGGCCAGCAACGGTCTGCTCACGCTGTTGCCGAACGGCGCCACTCTGTACCGGCCAGGTTTGGACTTCACAGGCTACGACAAATTCACCTATCGAATTTCGGATGGCGTGGCCACGAGCGATGTGGCGACCGTAACGATCCGGGTGAGCAGCTTTGGTCCGTTGCCAAGACCCGAGCCGCCACCGCCACTGCCGCCCACCTCGCCGCCGCTTGATCCGGGTTCGCCGACGCCGTCGGTCGGCCCCGTGCCGCGGCGCCGAGTGCCCGCGATCATCACCGGCGTGGACGTCAGCGCTTTCCAGGTCCACGAACAGCTTGACCTGCATGATTTGCAAGCGATTCTTGAGTTCAAGCGGATGCAGTGGGCGAAGGGCGGCAAGGAGCTGTGGACTCAGTTCTACGCGACACGCCGTGGGCTCCAAGGCGTCGAGTCGCGTCTCAAGTATGAGATCGCGAGTTTCCGCCGGGGCGAAGTGCTGGATCAATCGGCCTTCTTCGTGGAGAAACTGCGGCCGCTCAAGGTGGAGATGGCGGACGAGGGCCCGTTCGTGGAGTACACGGCCGGCACGGTGTTTATTACGGCAGTCGCGTTGACCGCCGGATTCATTTTCTGGGCGGTGAAGGGTGGGTTCCTGGTGGCCAGCTTCCTGTCCCAGGTGCCCGCTTGGAAGTATGTCGATCCATTGCCGATTTTCGACACGATGGCTGGCGAAGTTCCTACAGATGGCGAAGCGGAAGGCGAAGAAGGAGAGTTAGGTTCATGAAAATGGTTTCCGCCACGATGCGCGTGTCGCTCGGGTTGATCTGCTTGGTCATCAGCGTTTGGCTTGTGTCCTACTTGCTCGGAATGTTCCCGGACAGGCTGGCCGAACGCACAGAGGGCCGTGTCAAGCTCAGCGAAAACATCGCGTTGAATTGCTCGCTGTTCGCCACCCGCAACGATTTGCCGATGATCGAAGAGTCGTTGCGGAAGCTGCTCGAACGCAATTCGGATGTGCTCTCGGCCGGCATTCGCCGCCCGAGCGGCGAATTGCTGATGTTCGCGGGCCCGCATGACACACAGTGGAAGCTGAAGTTGCTCGACAAGTCGACTCCCGACCAAATGCGGGTCCCGATTCTCGAGGGACAACACTTGTGGGGAAATGTGGAACTACGGTTCCGCGATCGTCCCGGCGAAGATACTTGGATGCGCAGATACCCCATGCTGGGATTGGGAATCTTCACCAACGCGGTGACGTTCATCCTTTTCTTCATCTACTTGCGCGGAGTGCTGCGGCACATGGACCCCACCAAGGTGATCCCGCGGCGTGTTCGCCAAACGCTCGACAGCATGGCCGGCGGTCTCTTGGTGGTCGACACCGAACAACGCATCCTGCTCGCCAACCAAGCGTTCGCGGACACCTTGGGAGTGGCCGTCGAGGAGACCCTGGGGAGAAAGGCTTCCGAGCTTCCGTTCGTGGTCGACGCCGCAGGTCCACCAGCCGGCGGTTACGCGTGGGAACGCGCGGTCGCGACCGGGGAGGCCCAATTCG
>JBIKVL010000375.1:0-5225 GCA_044356875.1 Pirellulaceae bacterium
TTGCCATTCGTTGTTGCCCGTCGAGGCCCGCGAATCGAAGCCATCCATTTTCATCCGTTTCGCAATGACCGTTGATCACGTCCGGTTTGCGGTCTTGTCGTGCCCTTTCAGGGCGATGGATCTCGGGGGGCATTTCTTCCCAGGGCGGCGCGTCGCGGTGTCGCTGCGCCCGTTAGCCGTGATTAGGCCAGGACTTCTTCGATCACGCGGCCGGCGACGTCGGTCAGGCGGAAATCACGACCGGCGTGTCGATAGGTCAAACGCTCGTGGTCGAGCCCCAGTAGATGCAGAATCGTGGCGTGGAAGTCATGGATGTGGACTTCGTCTTCGACCACCGCGCAGCCGTGGTCGTCGGTTTCCCCATAGCGGAAGCCACCCTTCACCCCGCCACCCGCCAACCACGACGAAAACGCCTCGGCGTGATGTTCGCGGCCCTTAGCGTCCTTCGCCGTATTGAACGGCGTCCTGCCAAACTCGGTCGTCCAGACGACCAGCGTGTCGTCCCACAGCCCACGCGCCTTTAGATCGTCCAGCAAGGCGGCGATCGGTTGATCGACATTGCGGGCCAACGGTCCGTGCGACGCCATATCGCCGTGGGCGTCCCAATTGTTCGACGCGCCCGTATCGATCAGTTCGATGAAGCGGACGCCCCGCTCCAACAGCCGGCGTGCGACGAGACACTGCCACGCGAAACCTTTGGCACTGCCCGGAGCCAGCCCGTATTGACGATAGGTCGCCGCCGTCTCCGACGACAAATCGAACGCCTCGGGCGCGGCCACTTGCATCCCGAACGCCGTTTCGAGCGACTGAATCCGCGCCGCGAGCTGCGGGTCGGGACCGCGCCGCGACAAATGCCGACGGTTGAATGACTGGGCCAACCCCAACTCCATTTCCTGCAAGCCGGCGTCGCTCTGGCGGCGACGGATGTTCGCGATCGGCTCGGCGCCCGGCGCGACCGCCGTCCCCTGGTGGCAGCCGGGGAGGAAGTCGGCCGCCCATACCTGTCCGCCCGCGTACGGCGTCGCCGGCGCGAGCACCATGAACGACGGCAAATTGCGGTTCACCGTCCCCAATCCGTAACTCACCCACGACCCGATGCTCGGCCGCGCAAACGTGACGGAGCCAGTGTGGATTCCGAGCGTCGCCTGGAAGTGGTCGGCATGGTCGTTGCGCATTGAGTTCAACACGCACAGATCGTCCGCATGCTCGGCGATCCGCGGGAACAGTTCGCTGATCCACAGACCGGATTGGCCACGTTGCTTGAAGTCCCACTGCGGCCGTTTGAAAAACTTCTCCACCGACCGGTTGTTCAACGCGAACGCCTCCAGCATCCGCGCGGGAACCTGGTAGCTTTTGTTGTGGTCGGCGAACAACCGCGGCTTGTAATCGAATGAGTCGACATGGGACGCGCCGCCGCTCATGTTCATGAACACGACTCGGGTCGCTCGCGGGCGAAAATGCGGCGGCCGCGGCGCCAGCGGGTCGCTCTCGTCCGCCAGCAATTGCGACAAAACGCCCGGCAGCAACAGCGAGCCCGCGGCCAACGACCGCAACACCACGCGCCGATCATCACGGTATCGAGCTGTCATCGGTTCAATCCACGTAAAGGAATTCGTTGCTGGCCAGCAGCGCTCGCGCGAGCGCCGCCCACGTTTGTCGATCATCGGCTTGAGCCAACCGCTGACGGTACCCCGCGAGAAACTCGGAGCAATCCGCCAGTTCCTCGGGCAACGCCGGGCGGCCCCATACGCTCCGACACAACGCGTCGATCCGCGTTGCGTCGCTGTCGCCACCGCTGATCGCGCGGGCCGCCACGTTCGCGGCCGTTCGATGCGCGAGCGGGTCGTTGAGAGCGAACAGCGCCTGCAGCGGCGTGGTGCTGGGCGAACGCGAGCCGGTGCTGGAACTCGGGTCGGGGCCGTCGAAGAGCGCCAAGTACGGATGCCGCTTGAGCCGCGATTGCATGAGATAGACGCTACGGCGGTTGGATTCGTACACCGCCACGAACGGATTGTGTTGGGTCCAGCCCCAAGTGTGCCGGGGAGGGAATGGGTGCGCGGCGGCAGGCGATTCGTCCAGGTCGCTGCCGATCCACAGCAGAGTGTCGCGGATCGCTTCGGCGTCCAGCCGACGACGTTCGAACCGCCAGCCCAAGGTGTTCGTCGGATCTTTCGCCGCGTTCGCGAGCATTTCGTTCGTCGCCTCGAAGTGGCTCGCGAGCTGCCAGGACCGGGAAAGCAGGATGCGGCGATGCAGCGCTTTCAAAGACCAACCGTCGCGGATGAAGTTGCTGGCGAGATGGTCGAGCAATTCCGGGTGCGTTGGCGGTTGGCCGCGGACTCCGAAATCGTTCGGCGTGGCCACGATGCCGCGGCCGAAATGATGCAGCCAAACTCGATTGACGAACACGCGGGCGGTCAGCGGATTCGCCGTATCGACCAGCCATTCGGCGAGTTCCCGTCGTCCGCTGCCGGTCGAGTCCGTCGGCAGCGTTTGGCCGCCCAGCACTTCCAGGAACCGTCGCGGCACTTCGTCCCCGAGCCGTTTAGGGTCGCCACGCAGCTGGACGCGGGCATTGGCGGCCTTGCCATCGGCGACCGAGTACGCGTCTTCGATGACGGGCGACTCGTTGGCGACCGCCGCTCGACGCTTCCGCGCGTCCATCAAGCGGGCGGTGGCGGCGTCCTGAGCCGCTTTCTTTTCGGGACCGTCCGGGAGCTTCTTCGATTCCGCCTCGGCCATTTCCAACGACTTGATCTCCACGTCGATCGCGGCGAGTTTTTCCCGATGCGGCGCGGTCAATCGCTCGATTTCCTCGGGGCTGGGCAACGGCACGAAATCGGCCTGCTTCTTATCGGCCTCGGCGCCCGGGAACGGAAACCGGGTGCTCTCGAAGATCCCATACCACGCGTAATAGTCCCGCACTGTGAACGGATCGAACTTGTGATCGTGGCAGCGAGCGCACGACACGGTCGCGCCGAGCACCGCCTTTCCCAAATTGTCGATCGCGTCTTCGATCGTCAGGTGGTGTTCGCCGAAACGGCTGCCGCCAAAGCGACGCGCGATCGCGAGATAACCGGTCGCGATCACATTCTCCTGGCGTTCGGCGGGCGAGGCGGCGGGCAGCAGGTCGCCGGCGATCTGCCGTCGCAGGAAGTCGTCGTAGGGCATGTCGCGTTGAACGGCCCGGATGACCCAGTCGCGATAGCGGTGGGCCTGCGGAACGGGATAGTCCGACGCGTTGCCGCTCGTGTCGGCGTAACGAACGACGTCCAGCCAATGGCGTCCCCAGCGTTCCCCGTAACGCGGCGAATCGAGCAACCGATCGACGGCCACGGCAAACGCCTTGGGCGAAGGATCCGCGAGGTACTCGTTCATCCAAGCCGGATCCGGCGGCAAGCCCGTCAAATCGAAGGCGGCTCGACGCAGCAGGGTGCGCGGGTCGGCGTCGGCGGCGGGCACAAGACCGGCGGACTCCCAGCGCGCCAGCAGGAATTGGTCGATCGACGACCAAGGCCAGTCCGCGGCGCGGACCGTCGGCGCCGGTGGATCCGTGAGCGGCCGGAACGACCAGAATTCACGTCCTTCGGCGATGGTCAGCGGCCCGCGCGACTTGGCGCCGCCCGCCACGTTTTCCGGCGAGGGCGTCTGTCGAGGATCGACCGCCCCATTCTTCACCCAAGTTTCCAAGTCGGCGATCTGGGCCGCCGTCAGCTTTCCCTTCGGCGGCATGCGTGGGGCCGAGTCGGCATGGCGCACGGCCGCGATCAGCAGGCTGCGGTCTGGTTCACCGGGCACAATCGCCGGCCCTGAGTCCCCGCCTTGCGACCAACCCGCTCGCGAATCCAGCCGCAGCCCGGCCTGCCGCTTGACCGCGTCGGCGCCGTGGCATTCCAGGCAATGCGCGACGAACAGCGGCCGGATCTTCTGTTCGAAAAAATCCTCGTCCGCCGCGAAGGCGTCCGGGGCCATGGCGGAGACGGTGAGCAAACCGACGACGACCGACCAAACCAGCGGGTGTCGGCGATGGTGGCGAATACGGCGATTCATGCGCGACTCCCTTTGGTGCCGGCCGATGTGCGTTCGCGGATGAGCGGGTTGTCCTTGCCGGCGAGGTCCAGCATTTCGGCGAGGCCGGCGGCGGCGAACTCGCGGCCGCTCACGTAGCGTCCCGGCTGCATCCATCCCAGCAAATGTTCGTACGGCATGTCGAAGTACATGGCAAGCAGGCGATCCATATCCTGTTCGAGGTGTTCGAAATGCCGGGCCCACTCGCGGGCCTCGGCCAAGCCGATGTTCTCCTCGCTCTGCCACTTGAGCGGATGGAAGAGCAGCACGCTGAACGGCGTCACCACCCGCCGACGGCAGGCGGCGAGCGGCCACAGGGCGGCGGACGAGCATTCGCCGGTGACGATTCCGGTGGCGTTCAAGCGTCGGACGGTCATCAGCGTGAGCAGCGAAATGGCGGTGTAGGCGCCTCCGCCCGGACAATCGAAATAGAGCGTACAGCGGCCCCCCTCGGGCACCTCCAAGAGTTTGTCGACGACGCCGGATTCAGATTCCGAGAGGTCGCCCACGACGGCGATTTCCGGGATTTCCTCTGCCTGTCGCGAAGACTTGCGGGCCATAGCGGAGCGGTTCCAGGGGGTTTGATGGTCGGCGGAACTGTTTTCTTGCCGAGTGATCAATATAATCGTTGGCGGTCCCGCCTTCTTCTAACGAATCGGACGTTCGATGGGCATTAAGTTTCTCTGTCCGCACGGCCACAAGCTGAATGTCAAATCGTTCTTGGCTGGCAAAAAGGGCGTCTGCCCCGAATGTGGCGAACGGTTTATCGTGCCGCTGATGAGCACCCCGAACCAGCGGACCATGTCGATCGGACAGTCGCAGCATTTCGGGCCTGGCCATCTGCCTCAGGATGACGAAGCGGACGACGGACCGCCCATTCCTGGAACGCCGTCGGTCCCCGTTTCGCCCGCTGCGACGGCGGCCTCGCCGACGAATCCGCTCGCGAACGCCTACCCGTTGCCCGGCGTGGTTCCGGGGGTTGTGCCAAGCTTGTTGCCGGGTGCGGTTCCAGGAGTCGTTCCGGGGACTTTCCCATCCGCGGTTCCAGGCACCCTGCCCGGGACGATCCCCGGCGCACTGCCGGCCGCGACGACGGCGCCTGCGCCGACCTTTGCGAACTCGCCCATGTTTGGGGCCGCGCCAACCTTCGGGTCCGC
>JBIKVL010000376.1:0-5216 GCA_044356875.1 Pirellulaceae bacterium
GCGTTTCATTGGCATGCCGAAATGCGCCTCGCGACGGAAAGTGTCGGAAAGCGTCGCACATGGATCCTTGGAAGATTCGGCCGGGGCTTTCATGCGCTCAAACGAGGAATTCTTTGTTTCACGCCAAAGCGGCTTCGTGAACGCCAGGACCGGCGTTCGCGGCGTGTGTTCGAATGCGGCCACCAGCGCACGACACGACAGCGACAGCGACAGCGACAGCGGCGACGCTGACTTCCCTGCGCTCGCTGGCAGCGCCGCCCCTCGCAGCCAATTCAGCACCGACTCGGCGAGTCAGTCTTTCGATGAAAAGCCACTCGTGACCGGGACGCATTGCCGTCACGCCACGTCGGCTTCTGCTTAAATTTCGTACTCCCTCAACACGTCCGCCGGCGCGGCGTCGTAATGGAGCGGCGACATGGAACAACCCGCGCGGCCTTGGCTCAAGCTGCGCATCGCGTTCGAGTACCCAAAGAGCTCGCGGAGCGGCGCGTGGGCTTCGATCACGGTCACTCGACCGCGATTTTCGGTCTTCGCGATGATCGCGCGACGCTGTTGCAGGTCGCCCACGAAATCGCCCAGGTAATCCTCCGGCGTCGTGATATCGAGCTTCATGATCGGCTCGAGCAACACCTTGCCGCCCTGGGCCAAACCCTGCTGAAACGCGTCGTTGGCGGCGATGCGGAATGCGCGCTCGTCGGATGTCTCCGGATTCCATTCGCCGCCGAGGAATCGAATGCGGATCTTCATGAGCGGGAAGCCGGCGATGATGCCGCCGCCCTCGCCGCACAATTTCAGCTCCTCCATCGCGGCGTTGACGAGCGCCTCAGGGAGCGATTCGAACGGACATTCGTTCAGCAGCACGACGCCGGCCGAACTATCGGGCATTGGTTCCAACCGCAACCGGACTTTCGCGAACAGGCTCTGACCCGCGATTTGCCGATGGCACTCGCCGACCACCTCGACGTCGCGGGCGATCGATTCGCGGTAGCTCACCTGCGGCTTGTGGAACTTGACGTTCAAGTTGAAATCGCGGAGCAACCGGTTCTTCACGATTTCGAGATGCAGTTCGCCCATGCCGCGGATCAATGTCTGGCCCGTTTCTCCCATCACAACCTGCAACGTGGGATCCTGACGCTTGAGCATTTCGAGCGTTTCGCCGAGCTTCTTCCGCTCGGTCGTCGACTCGGGCTCGACGGCCATCGAGATCACCGTCTCCGGGAACTGGATCTGCTCGAGCAGGATCGGATTGCGGGTGTCGCACAGGGTGTCGCCGGTGATCGACTGCCGGAGTCCAATCACGCCGACGATGTCGCCAGCGCCGGCCGCTTCAACCTGTTGTTCCTTCTTCGTCGCATGGATCAGCCATAACTGGGCGACGTTTTCCTTGATGTCCTTGCCCGGGTTGAGCACGCGGCTGTTCTGTTCCAGCTCGCCCGAGTAGACCCGGACCCAGGAGATGTCGCCGGTCTTCGCGGGCAGCACCTTGAAGACGATGCCGCAAAACGGATCCTTGAGGCTCGGCTTGCGTTTCTCGCGAACCGTCTGTTTCTTCTTCTTGTCGGGCGAATCGCCCTCGATCGGCGGCATGTCCGAGGGGCTGGGCAGGTAGTACTGGACGGCGTCGAGCAGCGGCGGGATACCGGCCGCTTGCAGGGCGGCTCCGCAGAGCACCGGTTGGGCCGCCATTTTCAAGGTGGCTTCACGCAGCACTTTCCGGATCAGGTCGGGAGGAATCGGCTGTTCCAGCAGTGCGAGTTCGGTGAGTTCATTGCTGAAGTTGTACAGTTTCTCGAGCATGGCGTCGCGCCAGATCTCGGCGTCGGCTTGGAACGCATCGGGAATCTCGCCGACCACCACCTCGCGCCCCTCGCCCTCCTTCGGGAACGTCAGCATCTTCATTTCGATGAGATCGATGACGCCGCGGAACGGATTGCCGACGTGGGGCGGGCCCTGGCCGACGGGAATCTGGATGGCGATCGGGTTGGCGTTGAGCCGCTTCGACATTTCGTCGAAGACCGATTCGAAGTCGGCGCCTTCGCGATCCAGCTTGTTGATAAACGCGATCCGCGGCACGCGATACTTGTCGGCCTGTCGCCAAACCGTTTCGCTCTGCGCCTCGACGCCTTCGCGGGCGCTGAACACGACCACAGCGCCGTCGAGCACCCGCAAGCAGCGTTCCACCTCGGCCGTGAAATCCACGTGGCCGGGCGTATCGAGCAGGTTGATGTGGACGTCTTTCCATTCAAACGTCACGCAGGCGGCGTAGATGGTGATGCCGCGTTCCTGTTCCTCGACGTCGCTATCGGTCGTTGTCGTGCCTTTGTCGACTTCGCCGGCCCGGTGTTTGGCGCCGCTGGTAAACAGCATGCGTTCGGTCACCGTCGTTTTGCCGGCGTCGATGTGGGCGATGATGCCGATGTTTCGGATGGTGTCCAGTCCGCGTCGCATCGCAGCCAAAGCTCCGGGTGAGGGTAAAAAAAAACGCCGCCCGGGAACCCCGCGCGGCGTTCATGGATTCGACATGCCGACTACCAAGCGAAGTGAGCGAAAGCCTTGTTCGCGTCCGCCATGCGGTGGACGTTCTCGCGGCGTGTCACGGCCGCGCCTTCACGGTTGTAGGCGGCCATGAATTCTTCCGCCAACTTGACAGCCATCGGTCGGCCCTTCTTCTCGCGGCAAGCGAGCAGGATCCACCGGATCGCCAGCGACTGTTGGCGATTGCGATTGACTTGCATCGGCACCTGGTACGCGGCGCCACCGACGCGTCGCGAGCGGACTTCGATGTACGGCTTCACGTTTTCAATGGCGCCGTTAAAGACTTCGATCGGATCGCGGTCCGGCATCTTTTCCTTGATGATGTCGAGCGCGCCGTAGAACAGTTGCAACGCCACCGCCTTCTTGCCGTCCCGCATCAAGCAGTTGACGAACTTGCTCGCCAACAACGACTTGTACACGGCGTCTGGCTTCAGCGTTGACGAACTTGCGGTAATCGCACCCATTGTCCTCTTCCCTCTGACTTTATTGGCAGCTTACTGATTCGGGATGATAGCCGTTTGATGGCTGGCGACTCACTAATTGTGAGCGACTCACTAACCCTTCTTTGCACCGTAACGGCTGCGTGAGCGTTTCCGGCCTTGAACGCCTTGCGTGTCGCGGATACCGCGAACCACTTGATAGCGCACGCCGGGCAGGTCGCGAACGCGGCCACCGCGGACGAGCACGATCGAGTGTTCTTGCAAGTTATGGCCTTCGCCCGGGATGTACACCGTGACTTCCTTGCCGTTGGAAAGGCGCACACGGGTGATTTTCCGGAGGGCCGAATTCGGTTTCTTCGGCGTCATCGTGCGAACGATCAAGCAAACACCCTGCTTGAAGGGCGACTTCTCCAGCACCGGGGACTTGCTGAACCGGCGCTTCTGCTGACGCGATTTGCGCACCAATTGGTTGATCGTAGGCATGTCTGTTCCGTCGAAACGTTCCGAAGGCCAAAGGCGGCCGGGAAAAACTCAAAACACGTAAGGTACCGGGAAACGGGCGGGTGTCAAGGCTATTCGGCCCCAGCTCCCCCACCGAACAATTGATCCAAAGCGTTGCTGCTCGAAGCGCCCGACGCCGAGGCGACAGGCTTCTCCGTGCCGGCCGTGTCCGGAGCCGATTGCAGCAGCGGGAATTTCTCGACCAGCGTCTGTTGCTCGCTGATTCCCAGGCTGGCCAGGGCTTCTGGACGGTACCGCACTTCCGAATCCTGGAAGCTGCGGAAGCCCGTGCCGGCGGGAATCAAGTGGCCCAGGATCACGTTCTCCTTCAAACCAACAAGGTGGTCGACCTTGCCGGCCAGAGCGGCTTCGGTGAGCACCTTCGTCGTTTCCTGGAAGCTGGCGGCGGATATGAAGCTTGAACTCTGCACCGACGCCTTGGTGATGCCGAGCAACTGAGTGCTGGCGGTGGCGTACTTCGGCCGAGTGCCCCGCGCTTTCTCGCCACTCCTCGCTTCGATCTCCGTGTTGGCTTGTTCCAGCACATCCTTGGGAACAATCACTCCCACTTCGAACGGGCTGTCCCCCTTGTGTGTGATCTTCAGGCACTTGGCCATCCGTTGGTTCACTTGGCGGAACTCGAACTTGTCCATCACCAAACCGGGCAGCAAGTTCGTATCGCCGGCCGACTCGATCTTCACCTTCCGCAACATGCGGGCGATGATGATCTCGATGTGCTTGTCGTTGATTTCCACGCGTTGGCTGCGGTACACGCCCTGGACTTCGTGGACCAAGTACTGTTGCACCGCCTCCTCGCCCGAGATCCGGAGGATGTCGTGCGGAACAAGCGGGCCGTCGACGAGCGCCTGGCCCGACTTGACGTGGTCCTGGGCATGGACGAGGAACCGCTTTCCGTGGGGCACAAGGTGCTCGCGTTCGATCCCGCTTTCGCTGCGGATGATGATCGTGCGTTTGCCCTTCTTCTTTTCGCCCAGGATTTCCACGGCGCCGTCGATTTCCGCCATGACGGCCGGATCCTTCGGCTTCCGCGCCTCGAAAATCTCCGTCACCCGCGGCAGACCGCCCGTGATGTCGGTGATACCCGACGCTTCCCGAGGCGTCTTCGCCAGCACGGTGCCGGCCGAAACGAACTTGCCCTCGATCGCTTCGATGTGGGCACGTTCCGGCAGGTAGTAGACGTCGAGCGGCTTGCCGTCAGCGTCTTCGAGCACGATCTGCGGATGCAGTTCGCCCTTGTGCTCCATGATCATCCGGCGAACCGTGCCGCCCGGATCCTTCTCCATGCGCATCGTCTCGTTCTCGACGATGTCCTCGAACCGAACCTTTCCGGAAACTTCGGCGAGAATCGGAATGCTGAACGGATCCCAGGTGACGAGCGGCGTGCCCGCTTTCACTTCCTGGCCTTCCTGCACCTTCAGCGTGGCGCCGGTCGGGATCTCGTATTTCTCGATTTCCCGTCCCTTGGGGTCCAAGAGCGAGATTTCCGCATTCCGGGTCAGCACGATGTCGTTGCCTTCCTCGTTGCGGAGGAACCGCATGCGGGTGAAGCGGACGACACCGTCCTTCTTCGCCTTCGTCTCGCTTTCCTCGACACTCGTATTCACCGTTCCACCGATGTGGAACGTCCGCATCGTGAGCTGCGTGCCCGGTTCACCGATGCTTTGAGCGGCGATGATTCCAACCGCCATGCCCTCTTCCACCAGCGAGCCAGTCGACAAG
>JBIKVL010000377.1:0-5203 GCA_044356875.1 Pirellulaceae bacterium
CCGAGTCGCTCCGCGGCATCGCGGTCGTCGGCGATGTCGGCGGTAACCTGATCCATCGAAAGCGGATCGAACCGAACGGCATTCCCAACGTCGGCAAACGGATCGACGACAAGAGCGAGTTCGTTTCGTCCGAGGACATTTGGTTTCGCCCCGTGCAGTTCGCCAATGCGCCAGACGGGACGCTCTACATCGCCGACATGTACCGCGAAGTGATCGAGCATCCGGCCAGTTTGCATCCGGTGATTAAGAAGCATCTGGACCTGACGAGTGGCCGCGATCGCGGCCGGATCTATCGGCTCGCCCCAACCGGCTTTCGCGGTCCCGCGCCGGTCAAGCTGGGGAAAGCGACCACGGTGGAACTGGTAGGCCTGCTCGAACATCCCAACGGCTGGACGCGCGATGCGGCCTCGCGACTGCTGTACCAACGGCAGGACCGCTCGGCGGCGGCACCGCTCGAGAAGCTCGTTCGCGACTCAAAACGGCCGCTCGGACGACTGCACGCGATGTACGCTCTTGACGGCCTCGGCCTATTGTCCGCCGATACGCTTCGCGTCGCCGTCCGCGATGCGGACGCGGGAGTGCGTCGCCATGCGGCGCGGCTCAGCGAGCCGCTCTTCGCCGACTCACCCGAGCTGCGCGAGGCCGTGTTCGCGCTGGCGGACGACAGCGACTTGCGTGTCCGCTATCAGGTGGCGTTCTCGGTCGGGGAAGTGGCTGGTCCGCGCCGGGCCGAACTGTTAGCGAAGCTGGCCAAGTCGGAGCCGGCGAACAGCTGGATGCGGCTCGCGATCCGCAGTTCGCTGGCGGAAGGCTCGGGCCGAGTGCTCACCGCCTTGGCCACCGACGCCGCCTTCCGGCAATCGCCGGCCGGACGTGACTGGCTGAAGGGGATCGCCGAGCAGATCGGCAAGCAGCAGCGGTCCGACGATGTCGCCGAACTGATTAGCGCTTTGCGGGGCATTCCGGCCGCTGAATCCGCGACGCTGCAAGCGGTGCTTCAAGGCCTCGCCGCGAAACCGGGCTCGCCTCTGGCCGAAAAGGTCGCCGCCGCCACCGGCGGACGAGCCGATGAACTGACCCGTCAACTGGTGGCCACCGCCCTGAAAACGGCGACCGATGGCAAGGCGGGAACGGCGGATCGTTTGGCCGCTGTCCAGCAGTTGCGGCTCGGCGACTTCGCCTCGCTCGAACCGGCTCTCGCGCAGATGCTCGAGCCGACCCAGCCGGCCGAACTCCAAACCGCGGCGCTCGACGCCCTCGCCTCGTTCCGAGATCCGCGAGTCGCCGACTTGCTGGTGGGAACATGGCAGACGCTCAGTCCGCGGGTGCGGTCACAGGCGGCGGATGTCCTCTTCTCGCGGCCGGAATGGATTCTTTCGCTGCTGAAGGCGGTCGCGGCGAACTCCGTGGCGGTGGGCGATGTCGATCCGGGTCGGTGGCGGCTGCTCGCCGACCATGCCGATCCGGCGGTAAGACAGCAGGCGGCAGCGGTCCTCGCGCAGCTGAAGGTGGGCCGGCGCGGCGACGTGGTCGAATCGTACAAAGACTCGCTCAAGCTGGCAGGCGATGCGGCGCGGGGGAAAGAGCATTTCAAGAAGGTCTGCGCCGCTTGTCATCAATTACAAGGTGTCGGCTACCCGACGGGCCCCAACCTCGCGGCGATGAAGGCACGGGGCCCGGAGGCGATCGTGCTGAATGTGTTCGACCCCAACCGCGAAGTGAACCCGCAGTACCTGAATTACAACGTCGTAACCGCCGACGGACGGACGCTCAGCGGTATGATCGCCGCCGAATCGGCGACCAGCGTGACGCTGCGCCGCGCCGAAAACGCGTCCGACACCGTCCTGCGGATCGACATCGATGTGCTGAAGAGCACGGGCATGTCCTTGATGCCCGAGGGCCTGGAAAAACAGCTCGACAAGCAAGCGATGGCCGATCTGTTGGCCTACTTGCGCGAAGTGGAGTAGCGAATGCGAATCGCGATCATCGGCACCGGTTACGTGGGACTTGTGACCGGCACCTGCTTGGCCGACAACGGCAACGAAGTTGTCTGCGTCGATTCCAATCAGTCCAAAATTGAAATGTTGCTCCAAGGCCGCGTGCCGATCTACGAGCCGGGCTTGGCGGAGCTGGTCGCGCGGAACGCCGCCGCCGGCCGGCTGCGGTTCACGACAAGCCTAGCCGACGCGGTCGCCGACGCGCAACTGATCTTCATCGCCGTGGGGACGCCTCCCGCCGCCGATGGCAGCGCCGACTTGTCGTTCGTCTGGCAAGTCGTCGACGGCTTGGCGCCCCACTTGGCGGCGGACGCGATCGTCGTCTTGAAAAGCACCGTTCCAGTGGGAACCAACGCGGCGGCCTACGCGCGGCTTAAAGAGCTGACCGGCCGCGATTGCGATGTCGCGAGCAACCCCGAGTTCCTCAAGGAAGGGGCGGCGATCAACGACTTCATGTATCCCGATCGGGTCGTCGTCGGCGTGCGTCGGCCAGCGGTGGCGGAAACGCTTCGAACGCTGTATTCGCCGCTGCTCCGCACTGGCCGGCCATTTCTCGCCATGGCGCCGGAAAGCGCCGAGCTGACCAAATATGTGGCGAACGCGATGCTCGCCACGAAAATCAGCTTCATCAACGAGATGGCGAACATCTGCGAGCGAGTCGGGGCGGACATCAACGAAGTCCGCCACGGTATCGGCCACGATCATCGCATCGGTTTCGCATTCCTCTTCCCCGGTGTCGGCTACGGCGGCAGTTGCTTCCCGAAAGACGTGCGCGCGTTGGCCCAAAAAGCCCTGCAGGTCGGTGTGACCCCGCGGATCCTCGATGCGGTCGAGGAAGTCAATGACCGGCAAAAACACGTGCTGCTGGAAAAGATCCGCGGCGAGTTCCCCGAGGGGGTCCATGGACTGACGTTCGCCATCTGGGGGCTGTCGTTCAAGCCGCGGACGGACGACATTCGCGAAGCGCCGTCCTTGACGCTCATCGCGGAGCTGCTGGCCGCCGGCGCGCGGCTGCAAGTCCATGACCCGGAGGCGATCGAACGGGTACGCGAGCAGTTCGGCTCGCAACTGGTCTACGCCGCGACGCCGCTCGACGCGTTGGAAGGCGCCGACGCGTTGGCGATCAACACGGAATGGGGCGAGTTCCGCAGCGTCGACCTGCACGAGATTCGCCGCCGCATGAAGCGGCCCGTGATGTTCGATGGCCGGAATCTCTACGAACCCGCCCTCGCCCGCGACGCCGGCTTCGTCTACCACTCGATCGGCCGCGTCACCGCCCGTTCCCCTTAGCGGAGCGGCGTAAGCCGCCCGGCCCTTGAAGCAACGCCGTCAAAGCCGCAGCCGCTTTGGGCAACGCCGCGTAAGCCGCCCGGCCCTTGTAGCGGAGCGGCGTGAGCCGCCCGGTAGCATCGAAACAACATACACATCGACCGCGATCCGCGCCGTGCGAGCACCTCGAGGGTTATCTCGTTCCGTGCCCGTCCGCCATGTTCGCGGGCCGTACGCACTTGTCCGACGCGCGATCAATCCAACTGATGTCGACTTCCAATAACGCGGACAGGACTTCCCGCATGTCTCGCTTCCTGCTGTCGCTGACCATGGCTTGGATGGTTTTCTCCCCGAGCCTTGGGTTTAGCGCCGAACATCCGCACGCCGCCGAGCGGCTTACCAGTCTTACCAACCCGCACGTGAAATACCAGGTTGTGGAAGCTGGCCAAGCGCGACTGAAGCGCGGGCCGATCGAAATGGTGCTCGTCGATAACCAGGCTCACCGCCTGGACGAGGCCCCGAATCATCGCGCGGGCTATAACGGCTTGGCTGTGCTCAAGCATCGGCAGCAAGAGCGGACGCTATTTGTGCCCGAGGTCGCCGGGCTGAACTTCGAGCATATTCACGACGGCACGAAGGCTGGCCTTGTCGCCAAATTCGAGCCCCGCGTTTTCCCCATGCAACTGCGGCGGATTGACGAGTTCACTTACGAATTGCATCAACCCCCGACCCGAAATTTTCAACTGGAGAGCTGTGGCCGGTTCCAAATTCTGCCTGATGGAACCATCGAATACACCTTTGAATGTTTGCCTCGAGCGGAGCTATTCAGCCGCAAATACATTGGCTTGTTCTGGGCCAGTTATATCCACCAACCGGACGACATGTCGATCTTCTTCCGGGGGCGGGAGGCCGACGCCGAAGATCAACCCGGCTGGATCCATGGCGTCACGCCGCGGCATGGCGTGGATGCCACTCACCCGCCCGCCGACGACCATTTTCGTCCCAAGGTGGACGATGACTTCCCGTTGACGCTGGTCAATCATCCCTCGCGATTCGCGCACACGGGGCACTGGTACTACGGAGTTTGCCGGGGCATGGCCTGGGTTCAGGTGTTTCGGCCCCGGGACAAGATCTGGCTTGCTCAATCCCCTTCGGGCGGAGGCGTTGGCAATCCAGCCTGGGATTTTCAATGGTTCATCAACGACTATCGCGTGGGCCAAGCGTACGGCTTTGTGATGCGCGCGGCGTATGTGCCGTTTGAAAGCCGGGAGCAGATCCAGCGGCTAGCGGAACAGATGCAGCGGAACCTGACTTCGGCGAAACGCGGGGAAAAATGAACATCGCGCGGCTTACCGACGGCTCCGCACGGAACCGGCTCTTTCCCGAAAGGTCGCACGGAACGATTGCCCACCTGCAAAACCCTGGAGGGTTACCGCGAGTGCAACGAGGAGCACGCGAATGCACTCGGTCCCCGAGTCCATTACGACACAGAGCGATGGGGCGAATACTCCGTTCATCGCAGGCCCGCCCTCCATTTACCGGACAAATCGCGGTGAAACCGAATGAACTCTTCCGCCAGCATTGCCGCGTTCGACTGTCGCAGCCGAAACCATCCAGCAAATGCCGCTTTCCGCTTGATTCACCTCCGCTGATTCGTCTAACGCCGGCAACCGCTCCCCCGAATCCCATCAAACCGTTTACCCCCTTGGAATTACCACGACTTGATTGAAGCATCACCCCTCATTAGGCAGAATCTTAAGTCATCGGCAAGCGGCCGAAAGGCGGGATTCCACAAAATGCTTGTTCGCCACTCAGGGCGTTGACCACCGGACTCTGTTGGAGCAACCACGAAGGACACGAAGGTCACGAAGATGGTCGTTGGGGCGATCGAGCCCAGCCACTTGTCGACGTACTCGCAGTGTTGGCCCGCATGGCGG
>JBIKVL010000004.1:0-17666 GCA_044356875.1 Pirellulaceae bacterium
TTGATGGAGACGCACGAGCGGGTAGCCGATCCGCGTAAGAATGTGATTGGGTCGCGAAAAAGCTAGGATGTCGTAAAACACTCGGTTCGATTCCCGATCCCATTCAATGAGGAACCGTTCCTCGCCACGCTCGACGTGGCCCGGCAGCGTGCCGTAGGCAAAACCAAAGCGGGAGGCCGGACCGGTTTCATCGACCGTGTAGACGATTCGGCAGCAATTCGGCCACCAAAATCCGCAAGCCCGACCGAGCACGGTGACGACTTGCCCAACCTCGATCGGCGTCTTGGGCGACCAGACATCGACCCAGCCGAGTCGGAACTGTTCCCAGCGACGCAGTGCCTCCCGGGCCGCGTGAAAAACCGTCTTGCCGAGTCCGAGTTCGATTCGTGTGCGGTCGACGACAAAACCGGCGGGCGGAGTGGCCGCCGTCGCTCCAACCGCGTCATAAGTGAAATTCAACTTGGCCTGCTCCGCCATCCAGGGCCCTAGCGAGTCGGGCGCCGGTTTCCGGAGGTTGAAAGTCTTCATCGAGTACGCACCGCAGGGTCGTACCTTGCGGAGTTGGCTAGATGGCGAGATAGTCATGTCTGATACCATAGCGATGGGGATAACCGTCGCCGACTAGGGAGTTTAACCGATGCCGCCGCCCGTCACCGCTGAGGATGCGTCGCAAATTGGAACGCCGCCGCTGGTTTTGCTGACTGGCGCCTCCGGTTATGTCGGCGGTCGGCTGATGCCACTGCTGGAACAGCGGCCCGAGAAGCTGCGATGTTTGGCCCGCGACCCCGAGAAACTGCGGAAGCGGGCCGCCTCTTCCACGGAGCTTGTGAGGGGGGACGTGCTGGATCCGCCGTCGCTAGCCGCCGCGCTGCAGGGCGTCCATACCGCCTACTACCTTGTCCATCTCATGTCGAGTTCCCACGACTTTGAGAAGGAAGACCGACAGGCGGCGAAGAATTTCGCGGAGGCGGCGCGGAACGCTGGCGTGACACGCATCATTTACCTGGGAGGCCTGGGCGACGACGCCGATCCAAAACTGTCGCCTCACCTGCGCAGTCGCCACGAGATCGGCGCGATCTTGCGGGAATCAGGCTGCGAGACGATCGAATTCCGCGCGGGTATGGTGATTGGCGAAGGCAGTCTGTCCTACCAGTTGATGAAATCGCTCACCGATCGTTTACCCGTGATGATTTGCCCGAGGTGGGCGGCGACGCCAACCCAGCCGATCGCCATCCAAGATGTTTTGCGGTATCTGCTCGCCGCTTTGGATTCGCCCTCAAGCGGCAACCGCGTTTTCGAAATCGGCAGTCCAGATGTAGTCACGTACGGCGAACTGATCCGCGAGTACGCTCGCCAGCGTGGCCTGCGGCGATGGCTCGTGTTCGTCCCCGTGTTGACGCCCTACCTGTCCGGATTGTGGCTGGCGCTTGTGACGCCGGCCACCTACGAGGTCGGCCGACACCTGATCGAAGGGCTGAAGAATTCGACGGTTGTCCGCGACACCGCCGCGCTCGAATGCTTCCCGATCCGCCCGATCGGCGTCAAGGAAGCGCTGCGACAAGCGATCGCTAATGCGGAAGAGTAAGCTCAGTTCGCTTGGCGGCCCGGCTCGCCACACTGGACATACAGATTGAGCATCTGTCCCTGAACGCGAATCGCCCGAAGCAACGCGCGAACCTGTTCGTTAGAAATAGTGGTCGGCAGGTTGTCCGTAATGTCTTCGAGCTCGTCGATCATCGCCGCATGCTGATCGGTCGCCGCCTGCATCCGCAAACTCAATCGCGCCCAAGCCTCGGCCAGCGTCTGGTCATCCTCCAACGCGCTCGGGTCCTCGACGTGATTCGCCAACAGGAGACACAGCCGAGCGACATCCCGAAGCGTTGCCGCGGGGGCCAACCGTTCGATTCTCTCCGCCAATTGCGTGCAGTTCATCCATGCGATCCTTGCGTCCGCGTAGCCGGCTCGATCCACGATCCAACATCGGGAACTACAACAACCGCCAGCATTCGCCGGCCGCCGTCGTCCTTCCTCTGCTGTAACTCTAGCTTGGGACGCAAAGAGTCCAAACAATTTGGCGAAAAACGGCCGATTCCGCCGATCGTGCGTTTTGACCTTGACGTTTGTAGCGATTGCGCGGCCATCACGAACGCTAGCCGCCCAAAAGCCCATAGCGAGTCAAGGACTGACGCAGCTTTTGTTCGCTGCCCGCATCAAGCGGCGTCATCGGCAAACGCAGTTCGCCCGTGTCGCGGCCGAGCAGTTTCATCGCGGCCTTGATCGGGATCGGATTCGTGGACAGTCCCAACATGTCGCGGCAGAGCGGGAAAAGCTTATGGTGCCACGCGCGGGCTTGAGTCGCGTCGCCGGCAAGGTACGACCGCACCAATTCACGCATATCCGTCGGCACGATGTTGCCAACCACGCTGATCACGCCCTCGCCCCCCACCGACATCAACGGCAATGTCAAACTGTCGTCGCCGCTGAGAATCGTCAGGTTGGAACTGGCGAGAATCTGCGACGCTTGATCCAGCGAACCAGTCGCTTCCTTGACCATGGTGATGTTCGGCAGTTCGCCCAACCTCACGATCGTTTCCGGTTCAATGTTCTTGCCAGTCCGGCCAGGAATGTTGTACACGCAGATCGGAATGCCGACCGCTTCCGCGACCGCCTTGTAGTGTTGGTAAAACCCCTCCTGGGTCGGCTTGTTGTAGTACGGAGCGACCATCAGCGAGGCGTCCGCGCCTTCTTTCGCGGCCCACCGAGTCAGCCGCAACGCCTCGGCGGTACTATTCGAACCGGTGCCCGGCATCACCTTCACACGACCTCGAGCCACCTGGATCACTTCGCTGATGACCCGCTCGTGCTCTTCGTGGCTGAGCGTCGGCGACTCGCCCGTCGTGCCAACCGGGCACAGGCAGTCGGTGCCGGCCGCGATCTGGAATTCGACCTGCGCGCGAAGCGCGGCGTAGTCAACGGCGCCATCTCGGAACGGGGTAATAATGGCGACAGCGAGACCGGCGAACGCGGATCCTTTGCGGGACATGGGAGAGGCACCGTGGAACGTGAGGGAGGGGCAGATGGGCAAGATCGCAGCGTCGAGTCGACCGGGATGGCCACCTCCGACTGCCGCGGCGAACATCATACGGATGTTACGGATTGGCCGCCAAGGGGCGGCCGCACGCCGCGGCGTCAGGAAACCGTTGACCGCCTCCCGCAAGTTGTCCTATAACCTCGCCATGTCAGTTACTGGGTTGGCTATCGGTTGGCGATTCGATCCTGAATTCGGGGAGCGTCGATGAGCGCGGGCGAGGGTGTCGGTGCGGAGTATACGACGGTCCGTGGACGCGATTTTCCCACGCTCCGGCAGTTCACGGTATTTCTGGAAAATCGTGTCGGACAGTTGCTGGAAGTGGTTCGCCGCTTCGAAAGCAGCCAAGTCCGAATTGTCGCCCTATCGCTCAACGAAGCCACCGAATGTGCCTTCGTGCGGTTTCTGCTAAGCCACCCCGATGACGGCCGGGAGATTCTGGAACGCGCTGGATTGGCGATGATCGAAAGCGACCTGATCGGCTTGCAACTACCGCCAAGCTCCCAGCCGCTCCTGCAGGTCTGCACCGCGCTGCTGCAGGCGGAAATCAATATCGTGCAAGCCTATCCGCTCATGATGCGGCCAAACTCGCTCCCCGCCGTCGCCCTGATGGTCGACAACACCGACCTGGCGCTCGAAACGCTCGCCAACAAAGGCTTCACCATGCTCTCGGAAGCCGATTTGCTGTCCGCCGATTAGCTCGGACGCCCGGCGTTGCCACGCCCTGCGAGCAACGCGACTTCGGCGGCGACACGCGTGAACAGCTCGGCCCAATCGCCAAGCTTGCGTTGCCGCTTCAACCGCATCGTCGGGTACCAAGGACTGTCTTCCCGATCGATCAGCCACCGCCATTCCGGCGCGTACGACAAGGCGACCCATACGTTGGCGCCAAGGGCGCCACACAAATGCACGAGCGACGTGTCGGACGAAACGACCAAATCGAGCGTCTTGACGATCGCCGCCGTGTCCATGAACCCGCCCGCAGCCGTGTCGACATCGTCGCCGAGTGTCTCGACGGGAAACCTTCCATTCAGTTCCGCCAACTGTTCCACGCCGGGTCCGCGTTGCAGCGAAATGAGGCGCACGCCGGGCACCCGCGCCAGCGGTTCGAAAAAACGCAGCGGGATCGACCGGCCAAGATCCCGGAGATTCGTCGGACTCCCCTGCCACGCGATACCGATCCGAAAGCCCGGCCACCGCGCCAGCCGCTCCCGCCACGCGGTCAACAACTCCGGCGCGGCGGACAAGTAGGGCACCGAAGCCGGGATGGAATCCAAACGCGTGCCGCATAGCCGCGGCAAGCTCATCATCGCCACCTGCAAGTCGCTCTGCGGCAGCGGTTCGCCCCGGGGCACCCATTGGTCGACGCCAGGCAGCGTTCGCAGCAACGGCAACAGCTTCGGCTGGCACTCAACGGCGACATGAGCCGCCCCCATCCGCTTGACCACGGCGGCGTACCGCAGGAACTGAAAGGTGTCGCCGAACCCCTGCTCGGTGTAAATCAACAGCCGCCGCCCCGCCAGCGGTTCGCCCTCCCACGCCGGTATGTCGAAGAAACGCTTCGTCTTCCGCCCGTTGCGCATTTCCCAGCGGTGTTCGTAATCGTCCCAGCCGGCCGCGAACTGGCCGCGAGTCAGCCTCACGACGCCGCGTTCGAACCGCGGTTCGGCGTAGTTCGGAGCGACCGCCAACGCCCGTTCGAACGAAGCCTCCGCATCGTCCCACCGCGCCCACTCGAGAAACACGTTGCCAAGATTGTAGTGGGCGTTAGCGTATTTGGGGCGCAACTGCAACGCCCTAGTAAAACAGCCTTCCGCCTCGGTCAGCCGCCCCAACGCTTTGTAAATTGTCCCTAAATTATTATGGACCTCGGGAATGTCCGGACGCAGCTCGCGAGCTTTCTCCACTAGCGCCCGCGCCTCCTCGAAACGCCGCTGGTCGCTCAACACCACGCCTAAGTTGACCATCGCGTTGACAAAGTTCGGCCGGATCCGCAACGCCTCGCGATGGGCCGCAATCGCCTCGTCGACCCGATTGAACCGCAACAACACCTTCGCCAACTCGTCGTGCGCTTCGAAGTTCGCCGGCTGGTATTTCACCGCCAAGGTCAACTCGGCGAGGCCGTCGACCCACTGTTCCCGATGGACATGGACCATGCCGAGGCAGAAATGGGCTTTGTCGTAGTCCGGCCGCAGGCGGATCGCTTCGCGGAACCGCGCGACGGCTTCGTCCCATCGCCCCAGCACTCGCAGCGACGTCCCCCAATTCAAATGCACCTCGGGACGCTGCGGATCGAGTGCCGCCGCCTTCTCGTACATCGCGATCGCTTGCGGATCGCGATTCCGCTGGTGGCAACAAAGACCGAGCCCCACCCAGCCACGAGGGTTCAGCGGCGCATCGACCGTCGCCTGTTGATAATGTCGTTCGGCGTCGTCCCAGGCCCGCCGACGCTGGAGGCAGTCGGCCAGCCACAACCGCGACTCAACGCTCTTCGCGTCGCATTCCAAAGCCTTCGCATACGCCGACTCGGCGGCCGCCCAATCATTCAAGCGGCGGCACGCCGATCCCAAATTGTGCCATCCCGCCGTCTCGCCGGGAGCAATGCGAAGCGCTTCGGTCCAGGCCCGCCGGGCGCCTTCAAACCGGCCCAGATTGAAATCGCACTGGCCACGCTCGAACCAAACCTCGGGTTCCTTGGGAAACGCGGCGACGAGCGGTTCGCACAACGCCAACGCCTCCATTCCCCGACCGGCGCGACTGAGCCGCCGGACATTTTCAAGTTGCCCTAGGGCCCGCGCATCCAACATGGCTCAACCTCCGCCGATCGCGGGCAGAAAATGCACTTCGCTCCGCGGAGCCAACTTGGCCCGCAGACCGCTCTTCGTCAGCGTGTCGTCGACCGACACTTGGAAACCGGGGAGCAGACCGTCGCCGCGACAAAGCCGGTCCCGCACCCCCGGATACAAACGCTCGACGGCGTCCAACGCCTCGGACACCGTCGCACCCTCGACCTCCAACTCGGCCACGCCGCCCGTCAAATCACGGACCAGCGACGGTATAAACACCCGCGGCATCCGACACCCGCTGTCAGTTGTCATTGGTCATTGGTCATTGGTCACTTGTCAGCAATCAGACTCAAGCCCAAATCCTTCAGCCTTCAGCCTTCAGCCTTCAGCCTTCAGCCTTCAGCCTTCAGCCTTCAGCCTTTCTCGCCGTCTAGCTCTTTTGACCTTGCGCATCGGCGAGCGCCTTCCAGAGCCTGGGCGGCGACATCGGTAGGCACCGCATCCGCACGCCGGTCGCCGCATGGACCGCCAACGCCAACGTCGCGGGCGGCGGACAAATCGGCGTCTCGCCCACGCCCCGTACTCCGAAAGGATGCAGCGGGTTGGGAACCTCGACGATAATCGTTTCGATCATCGGCACGTCGAGACACGTCGGCATGCGGTAGTCGAGGAAACTGGCGTTGCGCATCCGGTCCTGGTTGTCGAAGAAGTACTCCTCATTGAACGCCCAGCCGATCCCCTGCACCGCCCCGCCCTGCATTTGCCCTTCGACATAGCTCGGATGGACCGCCTTGCCGGCGTCCTGGATCGCCGTGTACCGAAGCACCGTCACTTTACCGGTTTCGGGATCGACTTCCACGTCCGCGATGTGGACGCCAAAGGCGTTGGTGGAGCATTCCGGGGCGACGGACGCGCGTCCCACGACCGGACTGAGATTCCGCTCGCCAATTTTCGCCGCCAGCTGCTTGAACCCCAGCGAGTGCCCGTTGTGGCGATAGGTGCCGTTGGCGACTTCGACTTCCGCCGCCGGGCATTCCCACAGCGTCGCCGCCCGGTCCCGCATCTGCTCGGCCAAGTCGAGTCCCAGTTTGTAAGCCGCCAAACCCGTCGCGAAAGTCACGCGGCTGCCACCCGTCAAAAACGTGTAGCCCACCGAATCGGTATCGCCCACCTGCGGCCGAATGTCCTCGGAGCCGATTCCCAACGTCTCGGCCAACTGCATGGCGATGCTCGTTCGAGTCCCGCCAATGTCGGTGGAACCTTCGATCAGATTCACCGTCCCGTCATCATTAACGCTCGCCGAACAACTCGACGCGCCGCCAATGTTGAACCAAAACCCGGCCGCGATCCCCCGCCCGCGATTCGGTCCTTCCAGCGGACTTTTCCAGTGGTCGCTGTTCCGCGCCGCTTCCAGGCATTCCACCAACCCGACTCGCGGATAAACCGGACCGTCGACGCGCCGCACCCCCTCCTTCGCCGCGTTCTTCAGACGGAACTCGATCGGATCGATCGATAGGTTGCGAGCGATCTCGTCCACGACCTGCTCGACGGCGAACGCCGCATGGGTCGAGCCGGGCGCACGATAGGCCTGCGTCTTCGGCTTGTTGTCGCACACATCAAAGCCGTCGACTTTCGCGTTCGGCAAGTCGTAGCAACTGAAGATGCACATCGCGCCGGGGCCCACCACGCCGCCCGGAAACGCCCCGCTGTCGTACGCCAACCACGCCTCGCCAGCGACCAACTTGCCATCCCGAGTCGCCCCCAGCTTGCAGCGGATGAACGCGCCCGGCGTGGGCCCCGTGCCCTCGAATACCTCGTTGCGTTGCATCGTCATCTTCACCGGCCGGCCGCACTTGCGGCTCAACAGAGCCGCCACCGGTTCGAGATACACCGCGATCTTGCCGCCAAAACCGCCACCGATCTCGCATGGAACCACAAGGCACTGCGAAACGGGAATCTGCAGCAGCTCGGCCACCTGCTGCCGGCAATTGAACGATCCCTGGGTCGAAGTCCACAGCTTTAGCCGTTGATCCTCGTTCCACATCGCCACGCAGGCATGCGGTTCAACATAGCCTTGATGGACGCTCGCCAACCGAAACTCGCGTTCGACGACGATATCGGCTTGAGCGAACCCAGCGTCGATGTCCCCTTTGGCGAACTGCAAATGCACGCCAACATTGGTCGGCTTGTCCCCTTTCTTCCCCATCGAATCGGTCCGCAAGTCGGGATGAAGCAACGGGGCGTCATCCCGCATCGCGTCCAACACCCAAGTGACGCTCGGCAAAACCTCATACTCAATCTTGATCTTCGCCGCCGCTTCCTCGGCCAAGTGCCCGTTGGCGGCCGCCACCGCCGCGATCGCCTGACCGCGATACAGCGCCTTGCCTTTCGCCAAGCAGTTCGCGCCCAAATGGGCCAAATTGACTTGCCCCGCCTCTCCCATCACCGCGAATTTGTCGTTCAAGTCCGGAAAGTCGTCATGCGTCACGACAGCGAACACCCCGGGCATCGCCAACGCCTCGCTGGCGTCGATCGCTTTGATCACCGCATGGGCATGCGGGCTCCGAACGATCTTGCCGACCGCCATGTTCGGCAACTGCACATCGGCCGTGTAAACCGCCTTGCCCGTGACCTTGTCGGCCCCATCATGCCGCACCGGCCGACGGCCTAGGACCTGGTACTCACGCTTCCCCAGATAGACTTCTTCCGTCGACGACATCGCTCAGTTCTCCCGCAGTCTTTTGCTCTTCGTCTCTTGATCTTCACGGCACCAGCGGCCGTAGGCCCGCCGATCCCAGGGTTGGATTGACCTGGCAAGTCAGGGGCTGTCGGGACGCAGGCGACGACCTTATCTGCCGCAGCCACCGCCGGCGCCGCAGCCGCCGCCACCACCACCAATCGTGGCGGCGCCGTCGCCAGCTTTGGCTGACCGCAGTTCGGCGGCCGCCGCCTGCACCGCGCGGACAATCTTGTCGTATCCCGTGCAACGGCAAAGGTTATTCGCAAGTTGAAAGCGAATCTCGTGCTCGCTCGGGTTCGGATTGCGGTCCAGCAACGCCTTCGCGGTGACCAGAAAGCCCGGCGTGCAAATGCCGCACTGAAGCGCCGCGCCCTCCAGGAAGCAGCTTTGCAACGGATGCAAATGGCCGTGGTCCGCCAGGCCCTCGACCGTCTCCAGTTTCGCGCCCTCGGCCTCCACCGCCAACACAATGCAACTATTGACCGGAACGCCGTCCATCAGCACAGTGCAGGCGCCGCAGTTGCCGTTGTTGCAACCTTCCTTCGCTCCTGTCAGCCGCAGCGTCTCGCGGAGCACCTCCAGCAAACTCTGCCGGGGCTCGCACAGGAACTCGACCGCTTCGCCGTTGACCATCGTCGTGACATGCAGTTTCTTGGACACCAGTGACTCTCGCTAAGACGAAGGGTAATGGGGAAACATTTCGCGGGCTTGTTCTTAAGCCTCGGGCCTCAAGCCTCGGGCCTCAAGCCTCGGGCCTCAAGCGCGGGCGCGGGCGACAGCCTTCGCGAGTGTGCGTTTCACCAACACACCCACCAAATGCTGTCGGAATTCGGCCGTGCCCCGCATGTCGCTGATCGGCGACGCCGACTCGCGTGCCAACTCGCCCGCGTGTTCGAACGTCGCGTCCACGGCGGGCTGGCCGGCCAGCCAGCGATTGGCAGCATCGGCCAGCCGCACGGTCGGAGCGACCGCCGACAGCGCCACGCGGGCCTCCACGATCGTGTCGCCAGCCGCGTTGAGTTGCACCCACGAGGCGGCGCCAGCGACCGCGATGTCCATTTCGTTACGCGGTATGAAACGCTCGTAAGCGGACGAGGTATTCGGAGCGGGAGCGGGGAAAACCAATTTCGCCAGCAGTTCGCCCTTCGCCAAGATATTCCGCCCTGGCGCCGTGCAAAACTCGGCGGCCGGCACCTCCCGAGTGCCATCCAACCCGACAATCACGCAGCGGGCATCGAGAGCCAGGAGCGGCGCCAGCGAGTCGCCGGCAGGCGACGAGTTGCACAGGTTTCCGCCAACGCTCGCTCGGCTGGAAATCTGCCATCCCCCGATGATTCGCGCCGCATCAGCCAACGCTGGGTAAGCGGCCGAGACTGTCGCGTCCTCGTAAATGCGGTAGCAAGGCGTGGAAGCCCCGAGCATCAAGCCATGGGCCGGCGTATAGACCAGTTCCGTCAGTTCCGGAATGCGTTTGACATCCACGACCAAGTCGGCTTCGCGCACGTGCTCGCGCAATTGCACGATCAGGTCGGTGCCGCCCGCCAGCACGCGAGCCGTTCCAGGGGCACGGGCGAGCAACGATGCGGCCTCGGCCAACGACGTTGGAGCCGCGTAATCGAAATTCCTCACGGGTAATCCTCTCCTCGACAATCCGCCATGCGTAACCGACCGGCGCGGACGCCGCTCAACCTCCGCGGCCGCGTCGCACGTCTCGTTTCAATGCCAAGCCTTGCGACAGGTTAACGGAACCGCCCGTCTTCGGACAAGCGCCCCACCGCGCTCGTCCCACCTCGCTTGCCTCGCGAACTCGGCCGCTCCTATCATTCCCCCAAAGCCCGCGGGATTCTCCAGGCGAATCCCCAGGCTGACGCGGCGATCACGCGTTCGATGAAGCGGCTCTCGATCAGACGGCTCTCGATGAGACGGCTTTCGATGAGACGGCTTTCGTCGGAGCGGCTTCAGATAAGGCGACTTTCGATCGCCGCGTTTCTGCAGTAGTCCATGATCGTCCACCGTTCCTTTATTCCATTCGAGGCAATCCTATGGCCACGGTCGTTCCAGCTCCCCAGGCACCAACCCCTGCCGTCCCGATCCGGCAGACACGGCTCTTGATCGATGGCAAATGGGGCGACGCGGCGAGCGGTAAGCGTTTCCCGACGTTCAACCCGGCGACTGGCGAGCGAATCGCGGATGTCGCCGAGGCCGATCGTGTCGACGTCGATCGCGCGGTCGTCGCCGCTCGCCGCGCCTTCGAATCGGGCCCTTGGTCTCGGATGTCCGCCGCCGAGCGTGGCCGCCTCCTCTACAAACTCGCCGACCTGCTTGAGGAAAACCTCGACGAACTGGCCGCCCTGGAAACGCTGGACAATGGCAAGCCGATCCGCGATTCCAAGGCGGCCGATTTGCCGCTGAGCATCGCTTGCTACCGCTACTACGCCGGTTGGGCCGACAAGATCGAAGGCAAGACGATACCCATCAACGGACCATTCTTCTGCTACACCCGCCACGAGCCGGTCGGGGTCTGCGGCCAAATCATCCCCTGGAATTTTCCGCTGCTGATGCAAGCTTGGAAACTCGGACCGGCACTCGCCACCGGCTGCACCGTGGTCATGAAGCCGGCGGAACAAACGCCGCTGTCGGCACTGCGTGTCGGCGAACTGATTCAGGAAGCGGGCTTCCCGGCCGGCGTCGTCAACTTGCTGCCTGGGTATGGCCCGACCGCTGGCCAGGCGATTACCCGCCATCCCGACATCGACAAGGTGGCGTTCACCGGTTCGACCGAAGTCGGCCGCTTGATCATGGAAGGAGCCGCTCAGAGCAACCTGAAGCGGGTCACTTTGGAGCTTGGCGGGAAGAGCCCGAACATCGTCTTCGCCGACGCCGACCTGGACGCCGCCGTCGAAGGCTCGTATTTCGGACTGTTCTTCAACCAAGGACAATGCTGCTGTGCCGGCAGTCGACTGTTTGTGGAACGCTCCGTCCACGAGCGGTTCGTCGAACGGATGCTCGAAAAGGCGCGAGGCCGACGCGTAGGCGATCCCTTCGATCCGGCCACCGAGCAAGGGCCGCAAGTCTCCGACGAGCAGTTCGACAAAGTGATGTCGTACATCGAGTCGGGCCGGCGCGACGGCGCGCGGCTGCTGTGCGGCGGCGGCCGTGTCGGCGAGCGTGGCTATTTCATCGAGCCCACCGTGTTCGACGGCGTCGAGGACGGCATGCGGATTGCCCAGGAAGAGATCTTTGGGCCGGTGATGAGCATCATCCCGTTCGACGACGTCGACGACATGGTGCGCCGAGCCAACTTGTCGATGTACGGACTGGCGGCCGCCGTCTGGACTCGCGACGTGCAAAAGGCTCACACGCTGGCCGCTCGTCTTCGAGCCGGCACCGTGTGGATCAACTGCTACGACGTGTTCGACGCCGCCGCCCCGTTTGGCGGCTTCAAGCAATCCGGCATCGGCCGCGAACTCGGCGAGTACGGCCTGCGGAACTACACCGAAGTGAAGACGGTCACCGTGCGGCTCTAATCGAACGGAGACGCATCTTGCTTCCGCCGAAACCGGGTAGGACCCGCATTTCGGCGGAAACCATTTGGCCTCGCGATCGCGGGGCGAGTGGAACTGGGGCGCTCGATCACTATTTGGTCAGAAAGAGCCTGCTTCGCACGACTCGTTGAATCAGGTCGCGGAGCCGGCTTCCGCGTGCGGCGACATCGGCGACCACCAAGTCCACTTCACCTCGGTCGGCGGCTTCCAACCGGCGGCCGGTGCCGTAAACCAGCAGTTTCTCGGTGAGATGACGAACGATTTGGGATTCCTGCTTGAGCAAGGCCGACTTCAACTCGGCGATATCCTTGACCGGGATGCCGTCGGGCAATTCGGCGGACGGATCGATCCGCAAACTGATTCCATCCCCGCGGTACTGGGTTCGCCATAAGCCGAGCTCGTCGAAGTTTTCGAACGGGAATCCAAATGGGTCGATCTTTTGATGGCATGCGGCGCACGACGCTTGTTCGCGGTGGGCGGCCAATTGATCGCGGATGGTTTTCTTGCCGCGCAGGTCAGGCGACAGAGGCTCGACATCCGGCGGCGGCGGCGCTGGGGGAGTGCCGAGAATCGCTTCGAGCAGCCAGACGCCGCGGACGACGGGCGACGTGTCGACGCCGTTCGCCGTCGCGGTCATGACCGCCGGCATCGTGAGCATGCCACCGCCATGCGGGGCCCGAGCTGGCACTTTGCGAAAGCCGTCCCCCCAGACGTCGTCGCGTTGGTAAATCCATTGCGCGGTCCGTTCGTTCAGAAACGTGTAATCCGAATCGAGCACCTCGCGGATCGGACGGTTCTCACGCAATAGGTGGGCAAAGAACGCGTCGGTCTGTTTGAGCATTTCCGCTTCCATCTGACGATGGTAGTAAAAGCCTCCTGGCGGAGGCATAGTGCCAAGCTTATATAATCGCAGCCAACGGGACGTGAACCGCCGCACAAACGCCGCCGATCGCGGGTCATCCAGCAGGCGGTCCACTTGGGTTTGGAGCACGGAGCCCGCCTTCAATTGGTCAGCCTTCGCGAGCGCAAGCAGTTCTTCGTCCGGCATCGACGACCACAGAAAGTAGCTCAGCCGTGACGCGAGTTCGTAGCCGTCCAAGGGGCCGTCACCCTCGGGCAAGTAATAGAAGCTGGGCGAAGCCAGAATCGCCGTGTAGCCCGCCCGCAACGACTCCGAGCGTGATCGACCGGCTGACTGTTGTTGCTTCACCAAGTTGACGTACCGAGCGACGGTTTCGAGTGAAACTTCGCGGCGGAATGCTCGGCGAGCAAAGGCGTGGATCAAGCCTTCGATCGGCTCGGTACCCATCCGTCCGTAAAGTGCGGTGTGGCTTGGCGGCGGCCACGCCTTGTCCAATGGATCGATGGCGAGGGAGTAGATACGGAGGTGTGGGCCGGCGTATCCGTTTTTGAATAGGGCGGCCGCCATCTCCGGTTCGAACTGCTGGCGTTCCCGCTCGGTCGCCTCCTTTGACAACGGGCGGAAAGCCTCCGGAAAGAACTTTTCCACCAGCTTCGATGGCGTCAATCCGCGATCGTACGGCGCGTTCTCCCAGCCCAGCCATGGCAGCCAATGGGCATCGAAAAACGCATCCTGCGAGTAGCTTCGTTTCTGGCCGTCAGCCGGAATCTCCCATTCGGTCAGCTTGAGCGATTTGGGATTGTCGTCGCTCGCCGCCCCGTGCCGCGAGTCGATCATATGCAGCCCTAGCAGGAGTGGCTCGTTTTGGCGGCTCTTGATCAGGTCGCCCCAAGCATGCGTCCGATGATGCCCTGAGACTTCGACGGTCACGCGATAAAGACCGCGAACAGGGAGTCCGCTGGAGGCGATTTTCGTCGGCACGACGCGCCCCAAGCCGCCTGTGCCCGCGCCCGGCTCGCGGTAACGTTGGTAGATGCCGTCGTAACCAAGATCCGACCGCTGCGCGAACCAATGCAGATCGCCCTGTCGGCTGTCGGTACGTATCGGAGAGGCAAAGGCGAGTGAGTCCACGGAAGGCCGTTTTTCAGGCGCTGTCGCGAGATCCAGACTGTACTCGGCGGCACTCACGATCTTCCGTAACAGGAAGTCGGACATGACGAGTCGGCCGCCCACAGTGTCAAAGCCGTCGTCCAACTCGTCCGCCGGGAATTCGCGGGTCGGGTCGTCACTCGTCCACCGGGCGACCCCATTGCCGTCGCGGTCCTCGAGTTTGACCATCACGTCGGGACGGAAGTCGGCGGCACCTTCCAGAAGCAACAAATCGCGGAGCGTGTTTCGCAGTTCATACCGGTTCAGCCGACGGATTACGGTCTTTCCACCGGTCGCTCCGAGCTTGGCGTAGGCCGCCTTGAGTTCGACGGTTAGCGTCGCGATGACGGCGGCTGACTCTTTTGTGTCCGGCCTCGGCGTGCCCTTGGGCGGCATGGTTCCAGCGTTAAGTTGATCGAGAACGCCCTGCCACGTCTCGAGCACATCAGGCCGGCTAAGGTCTGCGCCGAGCGTGTCCAGGCGAATCTCGTTGGCTTGCTTCGTCGATCCATGGCACTCCTGGCAATGCCGACGGAGGAACGGCCTGAGCCCATCCATACGGGATTCGGCCTGAGCGAATGCCGAGGTGGCCGAGTAGGCCAGCAGGGTGGCGAACGCGAGAACTAGAGGGCAAACGACGGAGTGGCTAAGTGGCCGAACCGGAGAGCAAGTGGGTAGATGAGTTCGTGATGGAGTTCGCGTTGTAGGCAGTCGCCGCATGAGTCGCCGAGTTCGTGAGCTAACACGCAGCCCCAATCGTTTGCGGAAAAGAGGCAGGCAACGGCTTCGCATTTCCGCGATTCGGCAGGGTGAGTTCACGTCCGCGACTCCAATCCGGTGAGCGACCCGGTGCTGGCGCCGAAGCGGTCGATTTCCAGTCCATGGTTTTGCAGGATTGAAAGCAGTAGGTTGGCGGCGGGCACTCGTTTCGCGGCCGCCTCCGGGTAGACCTTGTGCTCGCCATGCCGGAATCCACCGCCGGCCAGAACGAGAGGCAGATTCTTCGTCGAGTGTTCGCCTGTGGCCATGCCACAGCCGAACAAGATCGCCGTGTGGTCTAGCAGCGTTCCGCCGCTGATAGGGTCCTCTTGCTTCTTGAGCAGGTCGATCAAGTAACCCATCTGCGCGATCTGGTTCTTTTCGATCCGCTTGAGCCCGGCGACTTCCTTCTCGCGTTGGCCGTGGTGGGAGAAGCCGTGGTAGCTGCCGCTCAAGCCAAAATCGCCGTTGACGAACCCCGATGCGAGCGTGACGGCCCGTGTGGAGTCCGTCTGGATGGCAAGGGCCACGAGGTCCATCATCGTCCCAAGATCAGCGGCCGTGCCTTTTCCCGTGACCGGTTCCGACCGCGAGGCCGGTGGCTTCGGTCGGTCGACCCACGGCTGTTGAAGTTCGATTTTCTTTTCGAGCGTTCGCACCGCGTCCAGGTACTCGTCGAACTTTCGTTGATCCTGCCTACCAAGCCGTTGGTGAAATTCGGTAGCCTCGTCCTTGACGACATCGAGGATGCTGCGGTGGCGTTGGAGTCGCTGTTTCTCCGTCGCTTTCTTGCCGGCTTCGTCGTCGACGAACAGCGCCCGGTACAGTTGCCGGATGTCCAGCGATGGAACCTGAACGCCAGTGCGGGTGAAGCTGATGAGATTGGCTTCGTTGACTTGCAAACAGAGCGACGGAAAACGAACTTCCGCGCCAACCCACTCGGCGATCTTTTGATCGACGCTGATGTTTCCCTCGGGGAAGCCCGAAGCGTTGATTGGCTTGACGCCGCTCAGGAGCACCGGAACGCCTTGATGCCCACCCGTATTGCCATGATCAAGGTTCGAGAAGATCGTGATGTCAGCTTTGTGTGTTTCGAGCGGCGAGAGCGTTTCGGACAGAGCGTAATTCCCGCCGACCTGACGGGGATCGGGGAAGAACGCCTGAGGGTAGACGCCGTAGTTATTGGAGAGGCAAACAAACCGTTTGACGGGCCTGCGTGTTGAAGCGGCTTGGCTAAAGCGCGTCATCGCTTCGAGCATGGGCAATGCCAGGACGACACCGCCCGCGCGGAGAAAGGTTCGGCGAGGGACTCCCAGTTTCATGAAGGCGTCTTTCGAGGGCTGACTCGCGCGGCGACCGCAATCGGCACCGCGTCGCCAAGCGAGTTGGAAGCCCGGCCGTCGCCTGCGGCTCGGCGGTAAACGAGCGCGGCGGCTAACGAGCGCGGCGGCTAACGAGCGTGGTGGCGATGTGTCGTTGGCGGTCGCGCGGCGCCCGGCGCTACCGGTCGGTCGCTTCGAAACGCTCTCGGTCCGTCAGCGTGATGTCGACGGACATTCGCTGGCCGCGTCGCTGGATGATAACCGGCACCGTGCGACCGACGCCAGCGAGACTGACAAGGTTCACCAGTTGATTGTCATCTTGGATCGGCTTGCCATCGAATTCCAGGATGACGTCGTCCACGAGGATTCGGGCGATCGCGGCCGGCGAGTTCGCGGTGACTTGGCTGACACGGGCGCCCGTCACGCGATCCAACCCCAACCGCCGCGCCGTCTCCTCGCTGAACCGGCTGTCCAAATGCACGCCGAGATAGCCGCGAACCACGACCCCGCGTTCGATCAATTGCTGAGCGACCGCCATCGCCATGTTAATCGGGATGGAGAACCCAATTCCGTCGTTGCCGCCCGAGTTGCTGGCGATGGCCGTATTCAGCCCAATGACTTCGCCCCGCAGATTCATCAGCGGACCGCCGCTGTTGCCGGGATTGATCGCGGCGTCGGTCTGAATGAAGTCCTGATACGAAACGGTCTCCGACCCCAGTTGCAGGTCGCGTCGTCCCTTCGCACTGATGATCCCGAAAGTCACGCTGTGGCTGAGGCCGAATGGACTGCCCACCGCAAGCACGTAGTCTCCGAGTTCGGCGTCGGCGCTATCGCCCACCTTCGCTGGCACGAGGCTCGGCGCGTTCATCGCCAAGACGGCGACATCGGTTCCGCGATCGGACCAGACTTTTGTCGGGTAGAGAAGCCGACCGTCGGCTGTGCGGATTCGGATCTTATTCACGCGGGCGTTTCGGATCACGTGCCGGTTGGTGAGGATGAAGTCCTGGCCTTTGATTCGAACGATGACACCCGACCCGGTTTCCTCGGCGGTCCGCCGTTCGCCCTCGGGGCGCTCAGCGTCAATATGCACCACGGTGGGGCGGATATAGGCGACGACGCGGCGCAGCAGCCGTCCTTCGTTTTCCAAATGCTGAACGTCAGCCGCGATTTGGGCGGCGAGCCGCTCGCGGTCGGCCGGTTCCTGCCCGATCGCGATAGACGCGGACGTTGCCAGGCACGTCGCTAGCGACGCGGCGATAGCAGTCCTTCCAGCGGCAGCGAACAGGGAATCGCCAGCCGCTCGCAGTTTGTCCTTGAGCCGTACTTGGTGGATACGGCGAAACACAGATTGGAGCAACACGCGCATCACGACATTCCCGTACTCGTGCCAGACAGTCCATCCCTGCCGCCCACGG
>JBIKVL010000378.1:0-5157 GCA_044356875.1 Pirellulaceae bacterium
TACCAAGCCGGCCACGGTATTGGCTCGACGAAGAGCCAACGCCAACAAGAGCGGGCCGACGTCTGGTCGTTCCTCCTCAGCCAGTGCGGCCCGTAGCGTGTAGGTCGGTCGAATCGAGGACACTCCGATCGAAGCGTTTCATTCGAGGGAATGAGCGTTTCGTCGATCAGTGGCTCTCAGTGTTATCCGTGGTCGACACACTTTAAGTGGGCGGCGAGTTCATTCCTGTCGCGCCATGCGCTCGCCGAGCCAGACGATGCCCGGCGCGTCGATAACAAGCTTTAGTTCCTGCTTCGGCAGATCGAAGACTTTGCGATGCGTCAGGTGCTCGTCGCCGGCGAATAGCCGTTCGAATTCGGCCGTGACATCGATCGCATTCACCGCTTTGTCATCGGTGGGCGGCTGTTGAATGATCCGCCAGCGGAGCGTTGGCGAACCTAGATCTTGGCGAATTCGCGTGACGAGCGACTTCACGCGTTGCGGAGCGCCCCTGCGGAACGGGCCCCACGACATATCGTTTTCGCCCACATGGTAGTAGATGCCCGCCAGCTCGACCTTGTTACCCTTTGCCTCGAGCTCGCGGATGGAATCGCGAATAAAGGCGAGGAACGCAGGATAGAGGTTGCGCGATTTGGCTTCGCTTCCCTCGGGCGTCCAGTCGATGATCTGCGAGCCGCTGTGCGTGAACTTGGCGATCGCGATATTCGAGACGCCTTGTTTTTGGAGCGTGGCGCCGAAGCTCAGCTCAGGTCCGAACGTGTCGTAGTATCCTGTTGGTCCCAGCGGCTCCCAGCCGTCCGACACCTTGTAGCCGCCACCGAGGCTGTACTTGAATGCGATCGACGGGTTGTCCTTCAGGAGCTCGGGGCCACGATCCAGCGTCGCTAACTGCTGCACAAAGGCCCGTTCGCCTTCCATGTTGCGGTGGCCGGCAAGCACGAAAAGCTTGACGGTGGAGCCCTGGGAGTACGGCCACTTTTCGAGCGGTCGACGCTTCGGTTCAAGCTGGCCGATGTTCCGCAGGTAGGCCTCCGCGTAATTGACGCCGTGCTCCAACTGACCAAGTGTTCCATAGTGATAGTGCAGGCCGACCCCGCCACCGATCTCCACGCCGACATGCGAGGTCGGGACGTACTGCGCGAACCGGTCGTTGTCGGTCACTTGCCGCTGCCCAAGGCTGATCGCGTACATCCGCGGTCGCAGATCCATGCCCCAGATCGTCTTCGTGCAGAGTTCTCCGATGTAGAACCGCAGTTCGGGCGCCTTCAAATCGCGCCGCCAAGCGGCCACAAAGTTCCGCAGATTGCGGCCGTAGTTGTTCATGTAGCCTTCGTTGAACATGTCGTTTTCGCCTTGATGCCACATGAAGCCTTCGAGGCGATACTTGATCTTTTGCTTGTCCAGCTCGGCGAGCGCGTCTTGAATCCACCGCAGCGTCAACGGGTACAGCTTGAAGCCGCTCGGCTCGTCCGGATTCCAGTCGCCTCCCAGATGAGTGCCGCCGGCCGCGACTTTGATGATCGCGATCGGGGCAGCGATTTTCCGGCTAACTTGCCGTGCGAAACTCAATTCCGGCCCCACCACGTTGTCGACCGGTTGCAGGTCGGACCAGCCGTTGGATGTCCGCTTTTCCTCCCGGCCTAAGCAGTACGAGAACCGCACTTGGGGTTGCGGCGCCTCCAAGCCCGCGAACGGCGGAAAACGCTGGATGTCGCTGACCTTCGAATCGGAGCCGACCATGTTCGATTGGCCGGCGAAAATGAACACCCGCAGCGTCGTGTCGTCGTCCGCGGATGACGGTCCTCCCACGAGGAACGCCACCACCACCGCCAAAACGAACCGCTTCCAGCCGCCGAACCCCAATCGATCGCGTTGCACGTCGTTACTTCCTCTCCAAGGTTTTGCCACAAACGAAGCTCAATCGGCGGCCGATCACCACGGCGGCCGACTGCGTCGCGGTTAGTCAAACGGGGCATTCCAAGAAATGGCCGAAGGCGCTACGAGAACAGCTCGCGAATCGGTTCGCCCTCGCTGGCACGAATGCGAAAACCATCGGGACTGATACGGGTCTCGGGCGGAATGTCGAGCGCTTGGAGGCAGGTGGCCGTGAAATCGGGGAGCGACACCGGCTTATCCTTCACATAGGCGGCTTGAGCGTCGGACTCGCCGTAGACCGCGCCGCCGCGAATGCCGGCGCCCGCCAACATGGCCGAATAGCAATTCGGCCAGTGATCGCGGCCGATCGCCGATCCGCCTTTGCTGATCCGCGGCGTGCGGCCGAACTCGCCGACCAGCACGACGAGCGTTGAATCAAGCAAGCCGCGGTCGCGCAGGTCTTCCAGGAGCGTCGCCACGGCGGCATCGCAACGCGGCAAGGCGAACCCGAGCCCATTCCAGCCGTCGCCGAAAATGCTGATGCCCGCGTTGCCGTGCATGTCCCACGTTTCGACGCTCATGAACTTTTCGTCGCGTTTCAGACCGGTCCAGGCAACGACGCTGACCAACCGCGAGCCGGCTTCGATCAGCCGCCGCGCGAGGAGCAGGTTTTGTCCCAGCGGATTGTGGCCGTAGCGTTCGCGAGTTTCCGGCCGTTCGCGATCGAGATTGAACGCCTCACGCGCTTTCGGCCCCGCGACCAAGTCGGCCGCCCGCTCTTGGTGCTTCGCGAACGTCCGCGCCACCGACGTGGCGTCGAGCTCGCCGTGAGCCGTGTTGAGCGTGCGTTGTAGCGACTGGCGTTGGTGGAGCCGTTCCAACGGGAGATCGCCGAGCGCATCGAAGGCGGTGACTCGATAGCCGGGAGTCGCCGGGTTGTCGTCATGGCCGGCGCCCACCAGCAGCGGGCTGTAGGCGGCTCCGAGCCAACCGCCAGTCAGATAGGTTCGATCGGGCGGCATGGCGCCGCCGCCAAACTTCTGCAGCCAGACATACGAGGGAACGGACGCGTCGGCCGGCCGCGCCTTCGCCACGATCGAACCGAAGGACGGAGCGTCCATCGCGGGCAACGGTTGACCGGCGAGCAGCATCCGGTTGGCGACGTCATGCACGGGAACGGAATGGCTCATCGACCGGATCACGCAATACTGGTCGGCGAGCGTCGCCAGTCGCGGCATCAGTTCGCAGACTTGATAGCCGGGGACGCGAGTAGCGATCGGTTTGTAGGGGCCGCGGATCGTCTCCGGTCCTTGCGGCTTCATATCCCAGGAATCGAGCTGGCTCAGGCCACCGTACTGGTAGATGAAGATGCACGACTTCGCGCGGTTGGCAACGCCGCTGCGGCCGCTGTCGCCGCGGTTGCTCGCATCGGCCGCCAACAGGTTGGGCAGTCCGAGTCCCAGCGTCGACAGCCCGCCCACTTCGAGCAAAGCGCGGCGCGTGAGGCGTGTTCGCGTGGAGGACGGAGAGGATTTGTCGACCATCAAAGCGACTCGCGGCAGGCCAGGAGAGACGTTCTTTCCATCCGTGAGCGTAACAAGCCGAGGCATGCTTCACCAGCTTGATCGAGTCGTTTACCGCCGCCTTCGTTTACCGCCGAGCCGCTGCCGTCGTTTACCGCCGAGCCGTAGGCGATGGCTCGTGTGGCGGCACGAATCCGCTCGGGGACCGCGTTCTCGCTTTGCGGCCGAGCCTGCGCCTACGGCTTGGCGGTAAACGAGCGGAGCACCGGCGCCACACGCGTTCGCACCGCCGCGGGGCGGCTTACGTGAGGGCGCGGTCCAGGTGGACGTAGCCGCCGTCCACGTGGATCAACTGGCCGGTGGTGTGGCTCGAACAGTTTGAGAGTAGAAACGCGACCATCCGCGCGATTTCGTCGCACGTGGTCATGCGTTGTTCGAACGGCACTTTGGCCTCGATCCGGCGTTTCGCGTCGATCCCGTCGGGTAAGGTTTGGATCCAGTGGGCGTACAGCGGCGTCCAGCATTCGGCGACGATGACCGCGTTGACGCGAATGCCATACTTCCGCAGCTCGGCGGCCCATTCCCGGGTCAACGCGTTCCGGCCGCCGTTGGCCGCCGCGTAGGCCGAGGTCGCGCCTTGGCCCGTTTCGGCGACTTTCGACCCAATGTTCACGATCGGGCCGCGGGTCTTCTTCAATTCAGGCAGCGCGAACCGCGCCATGTCGTAGTAATGCACCAAGTTCTTCCGCAGCGAAGCGAGGAAGCGATCGGTGTCGCCATGTTCCAGATCGACACCGTCGTTCACGCCCGCGTTGTTGACCAGCCCGTCCAGTCGACCGGCGTAGTCGATCGCCTCGGCGACCGCCCGTTGGCACTCGGATGTGTCACACAGCTCCGCCTGGAAAGCCTGGGCCCGGCCACCGGCGGCTCGGATGGCGTCGACGGCGGTTTGGTTGTCTTGGGCGTTGCGGCCAACGATGAGCGGAATGGCGCCTTCCGCCGCCAGCACGCGAGCGATTCCTTCGCCAATCCCCTTGGCCCCGCCTGTCACGAGAAAAAACCGATCCTGAAGCTGCAAATCCATCGATCATCGCCCTTGGCTGAAAAGCAATCGGAAAAACCGCAGAAGGCTGACTCGCGACACAATTGACTTCGAACCGATTCTAACGGAATACTATCGAAGTGCGTTGATTCGATCGGCCGTTGGCCGCCTATTGGAGTTCCCATCATGTCTCGACCCTCACAACCCACCGTGTCCTGCTCGGGGCCCGTCGCCCGTCGCAACTTCCTGCAAATCGGCTCGGCCGGCGTCGCCGGTCTGGGGCTGGCCGACTTGATGCGGTTGAAGGCGGAAGGGGCGACCGACAGCGGCAAGTCCGATCATTCGGTGATCTTCGTCTGGTTGCCCGGCGGCGCGCCGCATATGGAAACGTACGATCTGAAGCCGGAGGCGCCGACCGACTACCGCGGCGAAATGCGGCCCATTCCGACGGAAGTCGCGGGCCTGGATGTCTGCGAACTGCTGCCCCTCCATGCGAAAACGGCCCGTCAGTACAACATTGTACGGTCGGTGGCGCACACTTTCGCCGACCACGGCGGTGGGCATAAAAAATTCCTCACCGGCCGCGATCCCCGCGAGCCTGTGGGGTTCGTGAACGACTATCCGGCTGTCGGCTCGGTGGTCGCCAAGATGCGGGAAGGCCGCAAGCTGGGGCTGCCGAACTACATTTGCGGGGCGGACAACGGCCGCACCCATTTC
>JBIKVL010000379.1:0-5146 GCA_044356875.1 Pirellulaceae bacterium
GGGAACTTGGCGCCGTAGCCGAAGACTACGCCTGTCGGTGAACCGGGGCCGACGTTGGCGATGGCTGGCAAGCTGTCGGGGTAGTAGGCGGGCCATTTGCCAGCCCCGTTCCGCCAACCGAACTCGGAGCCGCTGGTCACCAAGCAAACGCGAGTCGGCCGGTACCAGGGCGTGTTGACATCCCACTCCATGTCGGCGTCGTAGGTGAAGATATCGCCGTGCCGATTCACCGCCGCGTCGAATTGATTGCGGAATCCGGTGCCGATCAGCTCCCATGACTTGCCGTCCGGGTCGATTTGGTAGATGCAGCCGCCCGGCCCGAGCACTCCGCGCATGAAACCGCGTCCGTCCGGCATCCGCGGCAGCAAATGATCCTCGCCCCAGAGCTTCGGCACGCGCGAACCCGCCAATTCCGTCATCTTCGACTGGTTGCCGCAGACCACGTACAGGGACTTGCCGTCCGGCGTGGGCAGCACGGCGTGCGGACCATGTTCGCCACCGCCCGTGAGGGCGCGAAGATAGTCGACTTTGTCGAGCTCGCCGTCGCCGTTCGTGTCGCGCACTCGGTAGAGCCCGCTTTCGTAGCGTTGGCCTTTGTTGACGACGACGTACAGGCTGTCGAACGCCCAGAGCAAACCTTGGGCTTCGCCGATATCGACCGCCAGCTTTTCGATCTTCGTGGCGTCGGCCGTTCCCTGCTTTGGCGGAGTGACTCGGAAGAGTCCGCCATGTTGGTCGGACACGATCAAGCGGCCGTCGGGCAGCACGCACATGTTGACCCACGAGCCTTCGACGTCGCGGGGCACCGAATACAGCAATTCGACGCGAAAGCCTTTCGCGACCTTCAGTTGGTCGACAGGCGTCGCGGGCGGTTCGGTGAGCGGCATGCCGTCCTTGCCCGTCCCTTGCGCCGCGGCTTGAGCCGCCTTCTTGGCGGCCGCCCGCGCCGCCGCTCCCCCGCCCTTCTTCCCCGCCTTCGGGCTGGTCGCGCCTGGCTTGTTCTCGGCCTGCTTCGAGTCGGCCTGTTTTGAGTCGGCCTGTTTTGATTCTTGCGATTCGCCGCGGTCGACGGCGAGCGACGCTGCCGCCAGCGCGACGATGGCCGCGCCGATCATGGCGAGTAAAGACGGCGATTGTGGCATGCGCTTCATAGGAACAGAATCTCCCGATGGTAGCGGAGAAGTGAGGAAGGCGTGACGATCCACGACGCGTGTCACGCGGCCCGGCGAGACAGGACGGTCAGCGCGACGCGGTCTTCAAGGTTGGGGCGGAAGACAGTCAACAACAGCAGTGGCAAATACCACGTGATGTACAGCCCGCCGCCGTGTGGATGCCAAAACTGCGTCGCCACGATAATGGCGGCCGAACAGCTGAGCAACGTGCCGAGATTCTTCTGAGCGGGCCAGATGGCGAGCGACCCGCTGATCGCCACGAACGCCGCGAGGACCGGTAAGCGATAGACGGGGTCCCAGCCGAGTCCCCAGATGCCGCCGAGTCCCTCGCGGACAGGCAGCCACAGGCCGAACATCTTCTGCACGTTCGACTGGAATTGGGAAGCGTCGGCGGAAACGAACGCCAACGCGAGGATCATGACCGCCAAGGTCGCGGCCAGTCCGCCCAAAAACCGCCAGATGCCCCGCTGCCAATAGAAGCTCAGCCACAACGGCAGTAGGAAGATCGGGTAGTAAACAACGCCGGTGGCCAAGCCGATAAAGATGCCGGCCAGCAGTGGGCGACGGTACGCGACGACCGCCCACAACAGCAACGCGGCCGGCAGCACGTGGTCGACGCGGCCAGTCATGAGCGCCGTGCAAGGCAACATCAGGTACAGCGTGGCGGCTCCTACTCCCATGCGGAAGTTGTCGAAGTGGCGGTATCCAACCACGACGATTCCGAGCACGACCGCGAAGTGGGACAGTGTCGCCATCAGCTTGGCGGCCACGGCGTGGGCATCGCGTCGTCCCACCGCCGTCGTGGCGGGCGAGAGCGACATCGTCGGCAGGCTGGGCAGCAAATTCAGCACCGCGTATCCGGGGCCGTGGCGCGTCAAGTCATGGCCGTTCGCCGCCAACGACTCGCGACCCAGCAATGCCGCCGCGCCACGCGGACCCCGCAGGTCGTCGTCCGTCGGTTCGCTCGCAATCACATTGGCCATCAAAAACACGAACAACGAAACGGCGAGGAAGATCATCCCGCCAGTGGACAGATTCGGCTCGAGCAGCGGTCGCCGAGCCATCGTCGGGTCGAGCAGCAACCGAGTAAGCCAGACGCCACCCGCCAACACGAGCCACACGTAGCCCACCGCCGCCACTCGCCGCGATTCGCGCCAGTCCGCCTCGATCTGCGCCAGTGAGCGATTCGCGTCGTAGGAAGGAGACAATGCGGTGGCGACCGATCCACGAAGTCCCGCTGAGGTCGCTGGCGGAGCTATCGTGGGCATGGATGCTGTCGTGGCCAGCGACGCTGTCGAGTCTGACGGCGTTGATGTGGCCGGCGGCGTTGTCGAGTCTGGCGGCGCTGTCGTGGTGAGGGGCGATGTCGCAGCTGGCGGAGCTGTCGTGGTTGGCGGCGCTGTCGTGGCTGGCAGCGCTGTCGTGGCTGGCAGCGCTGTCGTGGCTGGCGGCGATGTCGTGGCGGAGGAAGACGGCGCGTCGGCGACCTCGCGGACCAGCCAGTCCCGCTGGTTGATTTCCGACGCCCGTTGGCCATGAAAGGCCAAGATCAGTCCGGGCGCGAGCAGGATGAGCAGCAGGAGATCCAAGTTCCGCACGCTCCAGATGCGGCTGAACTTGAAGTACAAGCCAATCATCATCAGCGACGACAGGTAAGCCCATGTCGTCGGATTGACTTTCTCGTAATGGAACAACAGTTCGCTCATGCCGAGTTACGCTAACGAGCGGCGCGCGAGCGCACTCCGTCCTGGTCGGCGGCGTCCCCGAGACGCACCGGCTCTCGCGAGTAATTTCGTCCCCAAAATACTTGGGCGGCAACGGTTTGGAAAGAGACCTGCCGTCAAAACAGCCGGTTGTAGCCGTTGAGCGCCGCCACCCGATAGGCCTCCGCCATGGTGGGGTAGTTGAAGGTGGTGTTGATGAAGTAGAGCAGCGAGTTGGCGGGCGGTTGTTGGGCGAGTATCGCCTGGCCGATGTGGATGATCTCCGCGGCGTTGGCGCCGAAACAGTGGACGCCGAGCACTTCCAGCGTATCGCGGTGGAACAGCAGTTTCAGCATGCCGACGGTCTGTCCCGTAATTTGGGCGCGGGCCAAGTTCTTGTACTGGGCGTGGCCGATCTCATAGGGGATCTTCGCGTCGGTCAACTCGCGTTCCGTGCGGCCGACGGAACTGATCTCGGGACTCGTATAGATGCCCGTTGGGATCTCATGCGTCATGGTCCGCTGGACATCGCCTTGGAAGCAGTGGCCGGCGGCGTACCGTCCTTGCACGTAAGCCGCGCTGGCGAGCGACGGAAAGCCGATCACATCGCCCACGGCATAGATGTGCGGCACCTTCGTCTGCAGGTCGTCGTTCACTTCCAAGTGCCCGCGGCTGTTTGTCGCCAAACCGGCGTTCGCCAGTCCGAGGTCCTGGGTGTTGCCGGACCGCCCGTTGGCCCACAACAGGACATCCGTCTTCAACTGCTTGCCGGAACGCAACGAAAGAACGGCCCCGTCCTCGGTTCCCGTAATCCGCTCGTAGGTCTCGTTGTGGCGAATCAGCACGCCTCGGTCCCGCATGTGGTAAGCCAGGGCGTCGATGATTTCGTCGTCGAGGAATTCGAGCAGCTTCGCGCGGGTGTTGATCAGGTTGACCTTGCAGTTCAGGTTGCGGAACATCGTGGTGTATTCGCAGCCAATCACGCCCGCTCCATACACCGTCACCGATTGCGGCGTGAAATTCAGATTCAGGATCGTATCGCTGTCGAAGATCCGCGGATGGGAAAAGTCGACATCGGGCGGCCGATAAGGACGGGAACCCGTGGCGATGACGACCGCCCCCGCCTGAATCCGCCGCCGCACGCCGGATGGTTCTTCGATTTCCAGGGTTTTGGGGTCCAAGAACCGAGCATGGCCGCGAAAGATCGGCACGCTGTTGCGTTCATAGAACCCGGTCCGCATGTCGACCTGGCGCTGGATGACCGAACCGGCCGCCTTGCGCAGTTCGGGGAAGTCCAGCTTCAACGACGCTCCGGCCGCGCGAAAGACCGGATTGCTGTTCGTGTCGGTCATGCGGAAGATCATGTACCGCAGCGATTTGCTGGGGATCGTGCCCCAATGCACGCAGCCTCCCCCCAGCTTGCCGTGCCGCTCGATGATCGCCACCGAACGACCCTGCTTGGCGGCCTGCATGGCCGCGCCTTCCCCGCCAGGCCCTGACCCGATCACCACCAAATCAAACGACGGTTCCGATGCCATCCCCATACCTGTTCCACTCCTGAGCGATTTATCGAGCGAACGGAGCCGATCCATCGGCCGTTCGCCAACCTCCCAGGCTCTGCCGGAGACCACGCGACAATCGGGATCGTACCAAATCCGCGACGCGAGCGGCGGCGATGGACTCGGCGCAGTCCCCGCGCAGCGCCTCGCCCCTTCAACCTCCTCTCAGATCGGCGCACTGACCAATCAGCGCACTGACCAATCAGCGCCCCGACCGATCGGCGCCCCGACCGATCGGCGCGGGTGCATGTCGCGGATTGAGCATCGCCGGTGGGCTTATGCCATCGATGGTTGAGGTTGGCGGCGAGATGATGTCCTTACGCCGAGTTCGGGTACGAGGACGTCGGGAGCCGGCTTCGACGAGCCCAGCTTGAATCGAGCCTCGCCACCCAAATGCCATGGCCGTCCGTCTCCGCGCCGCTTGGCAGCTTAACCTCCCGTCCGCTTGGCCTCCGCTCGACCTCGGGCCGCTGCCGGGCCGCCAAGCCGCTTCGAAAGAGTCAATAGACTGTCTTTTGTAGGTTTTCCGCCTGGGCGAGCGGTTTCTCGGCCAGCATTCGTTGCCCGGTTTGGTCGATGAAGCTCCTGGCGAGCGAGCCGATGTCGTTGAATCAGCAGCCTCTCCGGCGTGGGAGATGGAGCGGCCGTTCCGATACATAAGTGGTTACAGGGAATAAGGTTGCCAATCTCGCGTTCCAAGCTGCCGAAGTCA
>JBIKVL010000380.1:0-5138 GCA_044356875.1 Pirellulaceae bacterium
GTCGAGTCGTTATGATCGAACGTCGGTTCTGTCATCACGATCCTGTCGAGTACGAGTACGAGTACGAGTACCGTTGCACTGAGTACGAGTACGACTGCCCTGACGAACTTCGTACTTCGCACTCACGGCACTTTTGTGACTGTCGCGTAGTAGGCCCCAATCTCATGGCCGTCGTCGCTGACAAACACGGGGGCCAAGCGATGCGAACCGGCGGATAGCTCGACGGTGAAGTCGATCGCTTTATCGGTGGAGGTGACGGGCGCCGTGGCGATTTCGCGATCGTCGATCCGGAGCGCCGCGCGGGTCGCCGGAATGGCGCGGCCAGGTCGCGCCCGCAGCGCTCGATCCGCCCCCGGAACATCGGCCCCGGCTGGCAGCGACGCGACGATCGGCGTGTCCGCTTCGATCGGCCATCGGCGGACACTGATCGTGTACCGGCCACCCACGATCGCCTTCACCGCCCAGTGGCCTTGATGGCGGGAAATGGAGGCCGTGGCGGACGAGGATGGCTGGGATGGCGTGCCCTGAGCAACGCGTTCCGGTTGCGTGGAAGCCTTTCCTTGCTTCGCGGGTTTGCTGGGCTTTGAATCGTTGGGGCGGGCCGGTTTCGCCGGTCCAAAGCCGTCCGCGACGCGGATGTGATGCTGGCTCCACGGCGGCAATGCCTCTTGAATCCAGTCGTGTCCCGTGAGCTGGACGATCGGATGGTCGGGATGGCCGACGTGAATCTCGGTGGTGCGGGCGAACGTCGGTTCCAGCTCGGCCCACCAAGCATCGTAGAACGCGCGCATTCGAGCCGCCTGTTCTGGATGCTTGTCGATCACATTCGTCCGCTGTCCCGGATCGGTTCGCATGTCGAATAGTTCGACTCCGTTGACGAGCCGCCAGTCTTGGGACATGACGGCCGTCTGCTTCCACTTGATCGGATCGCGGACCCGCTGCGAGTCGGTGACAAGGAAGCGATCCGGCCAATCGGCCGGCGCCTGCACGCCATCGAGCAGTTGGCGGATCGAGCGGCCATCGAACTTGACCGCCGGCGGCGCGATGGCGTGCGCCACTTCGAGCAAGGTCGGAGCGACATCGATAGCGTGGCAGAGCGTCGGATTGCGGCGTTCGCGGTTCCATCCGCCGGCTGGCCAGTGCGCGAAGAACGGAACGCGATGGCCGCCGTCGTATTCGCTGCCTTTCTTGCCCCGCATCCCCGCATTGAACACCTGTTCGCCGGTCGCGGTGCCGTTGTCCGTGGTGAAAATGAACAAGGTGTTTTCCGCGACGCCCAATTCCGCGATCAGTTTGCGCAGCGCTCCGACGTTATCGTCGATGTTGGTGATCATGGCGAAGAACGCGGCGAGCGCCGGGGGCTGGTTGGAATAGCGGGCAAGGTAGTCGGCCGGCGCATGGAGCGGCCCGTGGGGCGCGTTGGGAGCGATGTGGGCGTAAAACGGCCGCCCGTTGGCAACGCATTCGCGGATAAATCGCTGAGCCTCGCGGAAAAACACGTCCGTGCAGAAGCCGCGGGCCGCAACCGGTCGGCTGTTGTGAAAGTAATGTCCGTCGAAGTAGGCGTTGTCCCAGTAGTCGGGTGTCTGGCCGACCCCGCCGCCTCCATGCCGGTAAACCTCGGCGAATCCCCGGTCCTCGGCCCGGTAGGGAAAATTGTCGCCCAGATGCCACTTGCCGAACATTCCGGTCGCGTAGCCCGCGTCCCCCAGCATCTTCGCGACAGTGATTTCATCCTCGCGTAACATCGACCGGCCGTTCACCGTATGCCATACGCCCGTGCGGTCGGTCCAGTGGCCAGTCATCAACGCGGCCCGCGTCGGCGAGCAAGTGGGCGCGACGTGATAGTTGGTTAGCTGCGACGAAACGGCCGCCAAAGCGTCGATGTGCGGCGTCTTCACCACGGGGTTGCCCGTGGATCCCAGATCGCCGTAGCCTTGGTCATCGGTGATGACGAGCACGATGTTCGGACGGCGGGGCATCGTGGCGGCGGCCCGCGCCGCCCCTGCACGCTGATCAGGATTTGCCGTCTCCTGAGCGAACGCCATGGAGTGCAGGAGGAGGTTGGCGTGAGCCGCCATGAAGAGGGCGGCGACCACCGCGAGTTTGGCGGCTGCCGAGGTTGCCGCGGCAGCCGCGGTCAGAAATCTGTTCATGATTGGATTCTGGAGTCGAGTGCCAAATCGAGAGCGAAACGAGCACGGAATCGGGCGACAGCAGGATATCCGTGGCCAGTGTATCGTGCCCATGCGACACTGTCGGCGCGGTCAGCACACCAAACAATGGGGCACCAGCGCCCATCGCGCCGAAGCTCGCGCGCCGAAGCTCCACAAAATTTAACCGGAACCGACCCTCGCGTATGGTGCCGCGTTGCTTCGACATCACTCCCGGGAGGGATCTTGGAAATGATTTCAAATACCCCAGACGAGCGACTGCGGTACGAACTGCGGATGAAGGCTTGGCGAGACCAACTCGAAGAATCGGTCAAAACCCTCCAAAACCGGTTGCGAATCTAAACCGATTGAGGACATCGCCGGACGACGACGACAAGGTTGGCTCGCCAGCCTCATCGGGTCCTCGAAAGTTGATAACGCGGAGACTTCGCTGGAGTCCGCGCGGAATCGCGTCTGCAATGCGGGGGCCTTTGCCTCCCGCACTCCATAAACGACTGCCTAGAGCGGATTCCAACCGTGTTAGCCGCCGGCCAACTCGGGAATCGGCGCGCCGTGCTCGACGATCCGTGTCGGTCGGCCGTTGAAATCCTTGAGCATGCTGTTCGCCCAATCGATGCCCAGATGATGGTACAGCGTCGCCAGGAAATCGCCGGGGCCACAGATCCGTTCCACCGCGTCTTCGCCCCGTTTGTCCGTCGCGCCGACGAATCGGCCCGTCTCGATGCCGCCACCGGCCCAAATGTTGGAGAAGCCGCGTGGCCAGTGATCGCGGCCCGGTTGCTGAGTGCCCGCCGGGGCGCTGGCATTTCCAGCCCCAGTGCTCGCCGCATAGCTGATTTTCGGCGTCCGGCCGAACTCGCCCGTGACCACCACGAGCACCCGCTTGTCGAGTCCCCGTTCGTAGATGTCCTCGATCAACGCGGAGACGGCTTGATCGTAGGCGGCCGAACGGAATCGCATCGCGTCGAAGACGTGGTGGTTCACCGCGTGGTCATCCCAATTGGATACCCGCCCGCACAACGGGCCGCTGAGGCTGGTCGTGAGCACGTCCACTCCGGCCTCGACGAGCCGTCTGGCGAGGAGCAGTTGCTGGCCCCAGGTGTTGCGGCCGTACCGATCGCGGGTCCGTGGATCCTCGCGAGTCAGATCGAACGCCTCCTTCGTCTTGGCGCTTGTCAGCAGCGTCATCGCCCGCGTCTCGAAGGCGTCGAGCGCTTCCAGTTCACGCTGTTGATCGAACGACCGTTCAAGCGTATCGAGCGTCTGCCGCAGCGACGCCCGGCGTCCTAGCCGCTGGACCTCGCGGTTATCGGTGAGGCCAATATTCGGAACCGTGAACTGCGGCGCATTGGGATCGCCCGAGACAACGAACGGCGAGTAGGCATCGCCGACATAAGCCGGCCCGTTGTATTCCAGCGGAGGATTGATCCCGACATACGGCGGGACCGGGTTCGAACGCGGACCGGCTTGCGAACGGAAGTAGTTCGCGACGCACATCCAGTCCGGGTAACGCGGCTTGGGCTTGTCGCGAGTATCGGGATCGCCCGAGAGCAACTGCATCGAACCCGCCGGATGGCCGCCCGCCGACTGCCGCATCGACCGCAGCACAACCAGTTTGTCCGCGATCGCCGCCTGTTTCGGCATCAGCTCGGTGAATTGCAGCCCGGGAACCTTCGTGTCAATCAGCTCGAACGGACCGCGATACTCGCTGCCCGAGAGCGGCTTGGGATCGTACGAATCCAAGTGCGACAAGCCGCCCGGCTGCCACACCATGATGACCGCGTTGTTCGCTTTCCGGGGCGCGATCGGAGCGGCGTGAGCGGTCTGGGCTTCACGCAGTCGCAGTATCCCGGGCAAACTCAAGGTGGCGAATCCCGCCAAGCCCGTCTGCAGGAACGCGCGTCGGCCGCCAGCGCCGAATGGAACCGGGCCAGGGCAGCGGTGGATCGAACGCTGATGCGGTGAATGGCTCATGGGGTCGCTCCTGGCGTGACGCGAAGGTGGATCGGTTCCGTGACAACGATATCGACAATGTCGGTCGGCGGGGCGGCCGTCGAGTCCTTTTTCGGTTCTCGATATTTCGCGACCGCGCCGCCGTAAAAGGCGAGCCAATGATCGCCGGGCGGCAGTTTCAGCGCGGCCAAGTCGAGCTGAGCTTCGCTTTTGTCGTCGGTGAGCGTGACGTTGATCGACGGCACCCGTTCGAATCCGCAGCCCATTGCCCGCAGTTGCATCGTCGAACCGGAGAACTCGCTGCGCCGCGTCAATTTCAACGGGATCGAAATCTTGCCTGTGCCGTTCGCGTCGATCGGCCCTGGCGTCAGCGGCGAGATCGTTAGCGGCGCCTGTTCCGTTCCGCTCGCCGAGACCGCCACATCGAACAACAATCGCGGACGCGGAATTTCACCCCAAGAATCCGGGATCGGCCACGCCATCGACGCCAAGCGGCACGGCCGCACCACTTCCGCTCCAGCGATCGTGGCGCGCCCGACGAACTGGGCATTGGCGAAGGAACGGGGCGCGTCGGCGTCGGCCGTCAACAGCAGCAAGCCACGGGACTGACCGGCGGCAATTTTGAGTCCCCTAGCTGAAATGCCTTTGGGTAGCTGATCCATCTCGAGCGCGATCTCGCCATCGAAACCGTCGCGACGCAGGGCGATCACCTCGAGCGCCATCGTGGACCCGCCACGTAGCGAGAGCGGCTTGGACAACGCGTTGCGATCGCCATTACGGAGCTCCATGTGCAGCGCCCACGCCACGAGCGCGAAATCCGGCGCCGCTCGACGGATCACCAACCGATACACATTTCCCGCGTCGCTTCGCGTGCCGCCGAACAAATCGGTCAGTCGGAGCCGATATCGGCCATCCTCGGGCACGTTCAGACGCCCCAGAAAATCGGATGAGCCCGCGTTGTACGGCGGTCCATCGTACGCGTATCCGTTGCTCGACACCCGCACGGGACTG
>JBIKVL010000382.1:0-5135 GCA_044356875.1 Pirellulaceae bacterium
TGTCGTTGTCCGGTTGAAAGCGAACTCCACTGGCGTCCGCCACGTCGACAAACCGCGGCGAGACCGTCGATCGCGGTTCGGCGGCTTGGCGCGGTTCGGCGGCTTGGCGCGGTTCGGCGGCTTGGCGCGGTTCGGCGGCTTGGCCCACGCCGTTCGCGAGCCGCTCACCGGACGCGGCTTGGGAATCGGCATGGCGAACAGGATCTGCCAGCGGCGCCGCGCCCACACCTGTCGGCGGAGTGCCGGAGCGGTCCGTCGGTTGACGATCGGCGGAGCTTGGACCCCGTGAGTCGCAGCCGATCGTAATCACAGCGACGACTACCCATGTTGGAACGGTAAGCAAGACCGTTCTCCACCACTCTCGCCGTCGTTCCTGACGCCGTACCTGACGTCGTTTTTGACACGTCGTTATTGACATCGTTCCTGACGTCGTTCTCGCCGTGTTTCCTGACGTCGCGCGTCGAGAGTCACAGGAGGGTTCGCAGTGGCCGCTACTGAGTGGCCGCTACTGAGTGACCGCTACTGAGTGACCGCTTCGCCGCCGTTGCGGGTTCCCATGCCCCACCAGACGGCTGGGGACACCGAGTCGGCGGTGAACCGCACCGAACCATCCGCCATGCCTACCACCACACCTCCCGAGTGTTCGCTGGTCGCGGCCAGAAGATTCGAACCGCGCCAGTCGCCTTCGTAAGAATGGCAGCTCTTCTCGTTCGGCATCATGGTGTGGCTGTAAGTTCCGCCATTGCCGACGAACGACCACGAGAACGCGGCGCCACGCATGTCAGGCCGACCGCTTAGGCTTGTCTGCGCGAGGCAGTTGGCCCGAGTCAGCGAGGTCGAGTTGCCCGAGGCCCAGTTCCAGACCTGGGCCCGAATTTCCCGCTTCTTTTGAGTTGCTCCATCCGTGTAAACCGGATTCTGGATGACGAACTCCGAGTAAGCGGCGGTGTTGCTTGAACCGTCGGTCAGGGCGGCCATGGTGAGCGAAGTGTCATTGCCCGGATCGTTCCACGCGTACATGAACGCCGCCATGCCATTGTGCCGACCCTCGGTCGCGACCGCGGCGCTCGAACCGGCATGCGGCTCGTTGTGGGATGTGCCGTTATTGATCGCGTACGTGAAGTTGCCCGCGCCCTTGTGCAGCTGATTGGGATTGGACGGGCAGTTGAAAACCGGAATGCGGCCGCTGAACGACTGCGGGTTGCCGCCCCACCACGTCGCGTGATACGCCCCGCCGTTGGGCCCCGGGTTCGCATCCACGACCGTCTTGTTGTTATTCGCGAAAATGTCGTACTCGGCCGAACGCTCGATGTACGGCATCAAAAACACTTTTTCCGAATACCCCGAATAGGCGCCGCCAGCCGAACTGCCCCAACCAATCGAGATGGGGAAAGAGTTGTAGGTGTCGTGATAATTCTGCATCGCCAGGGCGATCTGCTTCAGGTTGTTCGTGCACTGGGTCCGCCGAGCCGCCTCGCGGGCCGACTGCACGGCCGGCAACAGCAGAGCGACCAACACCCCAATGATGGCGATGACAACCAGCAGTTCCACGAGCGTGAAACCGGACCGAGCGAGGCGCGGAAGGTTCCGCATAGCGACACCTGAAGAAGCCGTTGATGGCAGACGCGAACAGTTCGTGAATTTGGATCGACAACTAACGCGAAATCTTAAGTCGGCCGAAACAGGCCGTCAACGAAACCACCGATCCAAAATTCGCGATCAAGGGAGCATCAGCTACCCGTCGGGGGTGAGAGAGGAGTAAACAACTCCGTAGCTCAATCCCCATCCATGGGCTCGACGATTATCAGGTCTGCCATCGTGCCACCTTTTGGAGTGGTGTGTTCACTCCTCAAGCCGCTCGGCCAACGCACGACCACCAAGTCGCTGGCGTGAGTCGCCGACACCTGGATTCGGGGATCGGGAGCGGACAGATAGCTGCCTCCGCCTCGCACTTGCCGCGATACGGAACCGCTCGGCCCGCGAACCGTCACGCTCGCCCCGACCGCATCGCGATTGCTTTTCGTCCCGATCAGTCGTAATCGGAGGGAGAAAGGCGGCGGCTGGTTGACGCTTTTCGGATCTGGAGATCGCTCGGCGGCGACGGGTGCATACGCGCGTTCGATCGCCAAATTTCTCAGCAGGGCTGGGCGCTCGTCCTGTCGCTGGAAAACGACATCGGGATCGCCGTCGTTATCGAGATCGCTCACGGCGAGTCCTCGGCCGCAGTGTGGAATCTCCAGGAAACGACCGGCCTCGCGGTTGGCGACGCGCGCGAAGCGGCGGCCATCGAACCGGTAGAGCAGCACCGGCTGGGCATAGGGGGAGTTCTCGCCAATCTCGTGGCGATTGTCATCGACGTGGCCATTGACGACGATCAAATCGAGCTGGCCATCGAGGTCGAAATCCGCGAACTGCGTGCCCCATCCCACGTGGACAAGGCTGTCGGCGACGAGGCCGAAGCGCGCGGAGGCGTCGATAAACAGGCTGCGTCCCAGGTTCTCGTAGAACGCGTTGTATTCGAGGTGGAAATTGGTGGTGAACAGTTCCGGCAAGCCGTCGCCCGTGATGTCCGCCATGTCGACACCCATGCTCGCCTGAGCGGCGCCGTTGGCATCGTAGGCCGCTCCAGAGGTCTCGGTCGCGTCGCGGAACTTTCCTCGCCCGTCACCCATGAAGACCAGATTCGGCTGCAAATCATTTCCGACGTAAAGATCGACGTGGCCATCGTCGTTCAAATCACCCGCGACCACGCCCTGGCCCCGATACGCGACGCCGCCCATACCGGACTCGTCGAGCTGTTCGCGGAACGTGCTATCGCCTTGGTTTTGATAGAAGACGTCGCGTTCGCCGGCGATCGCCTTCGGACCGCAGTGCATGCGAATGCCGCGGGTCTTGTCGCCGCAGTAAGGGTTGTTCTCCCAAGTCCATTGGGCATAGTTGCAAACATAAAGGTCGAGATCGCCATCTTCGTCGGCATCGAAAAACGCCGCGCTGGCGCCCCAGCGCGGATCGGCCACTCCCGCTTCCAACTCAACCCGTTGGAAGGTGCCGTCGCCTTGGTTCCGCAACAGGATGTTTGGGCCGAAGCGGGTGATGTAGAGATCGGTGAATCCGTCGTTGTCGTAATCGCCCGCCGCGACGCCGGCGCAGAAGCCTTCCACATCCGCCCGCGCCGAGCGTGAAATTTCGTCGAACCGCCAATCGCCAACCTGGCCGGCGGGCGAGCGATCGACGATCGCGTTGCGGTACAGTTGGCAGCGCGACCGCTGGGATGGCTCGGCGAGTGGAAAGGCGGTGCCTATGCAAAAGAACAAGTCGTAGCGGCCATCGCGGTCGAAATCGAAGGTCGCGAGTCCGCTGCCATTCGCGGCGGGAAACGGCTTTTGCGGCGAATTGCCCGAGACGTGCCGGAAACGAACGCCAGCCGCCGCGCCCACTTCTTCAAACCAAACCGCTTCCGCCGATCGCGGCTCGGCGCTTGCGGCGTCGGAATTCACAGACGGAAGCGTCGCGAGCGTCCCGGATCGCGCTGGCGATTCGGCCTTCGCGCTTGCCGGCGACTCGCTTGCCGGCGACTCGCTTGCCGGGGACTCGCTGGCCGGGGACTCGCTTGCCGGGGATGCGCTGGCTGAGCGGTCTTGCCGAGCGGCCTCGCGCGCCGCGTCGGCGCCACAACCGAGGGATACCGCAATTCCGATCAGCACGCCGATCGCGAAGAACTCGATTCGCCGCATCGCCGCCTACCCTCGAATCCAGCTCGACTCTGTTCGATCAAAACCGCGACGCGGGGACTTCATCCAAGGACGGCAGCGGTCCGCGCACGCGCACGGCCTCGGCGAGCTTGCCGATGAAGGGGTCGGGCGTGCCGTCGGCGGTAAGGGCTTCCAGCATATCGGCGGCTTGGGGCCAATTGCCAGCTTGCGCGAAACGGTAGGCGCGAATCACATTCGACCAGTAGTTGCGGGGCGAACGCAGTAGGAGTTCGTCCATTCGCGTCATCCGCAATTCGCGTTGCCGGTATTCCTCGGCCCGCTTCGCCCAAACGTCGGCGGCCGCTTGGTCGCCTTCGAGCGTAAGGAGGCGGTGCATGAGATACGCCGAACTGCTGCGGGCGGTCACTTGGCCATTGACCATCAGCCACTTTTTCCCGGCCGCGAAGTCGCGGTCCTGCAACGCCGCCTTGGCGAGCGCCTCGCGAGCCGACAGATTCCCTGGGGAAAGCTCGACCGCCCGCCGCCAAGCCGCCTTCGCGCCCTCGCTATCGCCCGCCAAAGACAACGCGTTTCCAAGCGCCGCGGCGGCGTCGGTGGTGGGCAGCAGGGCGAGCGACCGTCGGAGCAGGACTTGGCCTTCCGCCGGCTGGCCCGCGTTGAGCAACGCGAGTCCGAATTGCAGAAAGACTTCATGCGGCGCCAATTGCAGGCCGGTGGCGTCTGGCGACATCGCCAGTACTTTCCCGTAGCACTCGATCGTCTTGCGATGGTCGCCCACATCGTTATGGATGGTCGCTTGCAGCAGCCAACCGCGGGCCTCTTGGCCAGGCAGTCGGGTCAATCGGGTTGCCGCTTCGGTCGCCTCTTCGAGCAACCCCATGCGGATGCGGCAAGTGCTGAGCTCATGGAGCACGTCCGCGTCGTCGGGCCGCAGCGTCGCGGCCCAGGTGAGAATCGGCAAAGCGCGCGTCCACTGTTGATTCAGCAAGTACGCCTTCGCCCAGGCATGCACCTCGTCGAACGTGGCCGCGTTCGCGCGTTCGAAGATCGCGAGCGCCTCGACGGGACGATTGAGTTCCACAAGGGCCCGCGCCTTCCACATCTGGGCGCGGCTATCGTCGGGACGGCCTTCCAGGTAGTAATTGGCCCAGGCCAACGCCCGCGCCGGCTTTCCCGATTGGAATTCCCGGGCCGCGTTCGCCAACGGCCGTTCCTCGTAGGCCAACACTGCCCAGGTCGTGCTGACGGCGGCGACGAGTGCGCCGGCGGCGAGCAGCCAACGGAGGCGTTGAGGGCGCTGGCGCGAACTGGAAGCGGCCACTTCGGTCGTCCGAGCGGTATTCGCATCCGCCGCATCCGCCGCCTTTGCCGCATTCGTCGCTGCCACGCTCGCACCCGCCTGGATTTTCGCCATTCGATCGA
>JBIKVL010000381.1:0-5135 GCA_044356875.1 Pirellulaceae bacterium
CCCGCGCCGTGATGAACTTGCACGAGACAGTCACGAGGAATTGAGGAGTTGCTAGTTGCTAGTGATTAGTGATTAGTGATTAGTGATTAGTGATTAGTGAATATTGAATAGTGAATAGCAGACTTTTAAGCCAATGACCAATGACAGCCAGCAACTAGGAACCAGCAACTAGCAACTAGCAACTAGCAACTAGGAGCTAGGAACTAGGAACTAGCATTCTCAGGGGAATTGACGCCATGCGGGAGATCGACATGTTGTCGCGGGGTGCGAGTGGCTGGTTAGAGCGGCTTCGCAACGAAGTGAATCGGCGGACGTTTCTGCGTCGCACCGGACTGGGGTTGGGGGCGACAGCGTTCGCGTCGTTGGCAGGCGGTGCGGCGTTCGCGGCGGAGGGCCAAACGCTGCCCGGGTTGACGCCCGCGGTCGGCGGCGTGTTGGCTCAACCGCATCATCCGCCGCGGATCCGCCGAGTGATTTGGTTGACCATGGCGGGCGGCATGTCGCACCTGGAGACGTTCGACCACAAGCCGAAACTGGCGGAATTGCATGGCAAGCCGATGCCCGAGTCGTTTACGAAGGGGCAGCCGATCGCGCAGTTGCAGGGCCAAAAGCTGAACTGTTTCGGACCGCAGCATCCGTTCGTGAAATGTGGCCAGTCCGGGCAGGAGATATCGGCGATCTTCCCGAAGCTCGCGACGGTCGCGGACGAACTGTGCATTGTCCGTTCGCTCAAAACGGACGCGATCAACCACGATCCCGCGCACACGTTCATGAATACCGGCACGACGATTTCGGGTCGGCCTTCGATGGGGTCGTGGATTTGGTATGGCTTGGGCGCTGAAACCAACAACCTGCCGGGATTCGTTGTCTTGGTGTCGACGGGCAAGTCGGGCCAGATGCAGCCCATTGCCGCGCGGCAGTGGCACAGCGGTTTTCTGCCAAGCCGCTTTCAAGGCGTGCAGCTGCGGGCGAAGGGCGACCCGGTTCTCTACCTATCGAATCCCCAAGGAGTCGATGCGGCTCGGCAGGAGCAATTGGTCGATACGATCAATCAGTTGAATCGCTCCTCCGAGGCGTTGTCGGACGATCCGGAGATTGCGACCCGCGTTGCCCAGTATGAGATGGCGTTTCGGATGCAGGCGTCGGTTCCCGAACTGATGGACATCACGGGCGAGACCAAGGCGACGCTTGACCAGTACGGCTGTCAGCCGGGAGACGGATCGTTCGCGTCGAACTGTTTGCTCGCCCGGCGGCTCGCCGAACGTGGCGTGCGATTCATTCAGCTTTATCACCGCGATTGGGATCATCACGGCAACATCCAACGCGATATCCAGGTGGTGGCTAGCGAGGTCGACCAAGCGGCGACCACGCTCATCAGCGATTTAAAGCAACGCGACATGCTGAAGGACACGTTGATCGTGTTTGGCGGCGAGTTTGGCCGCACGCCGATGGCGCAAGGCAGCGGCCGCGACCACCATATGAAAGGGTTTTCGATGTGGTTGGCCGGCGGCGGAGTTCGCGGCGGCCTGACGTACGGAGCCACCGACGAGCTTGGGTATAACTCCGTGGAAAATGTTGTCACCGTCCATGACCTGCACGCGACGATGCTGCATCTACTGGGCATCGACCACCTGCGACTGACCTACCGGTACCAAGGACGGGATTTCCGACTGACCGATATCTCGGGTGAAGTCGTAAGGCCGATCCTTAGCTAGGAGAGCCAGACCAATGAACGAACATCCAACGTGGCGGCGAATGGATGATTCGGCGAGCGACATAAAGGGCCCATCGGAGTCAGTTCGCCGGTCCTTAGCGGGAACGACGGCGCGAATCTCGGCGCGATCCAACCGGTTCCTCTGGGGAATCGCGGTCGCGAGCGTGTTCGCGGCGACCATGGTCGCATGGCCACCGAATCTCGCGTGGCGTCTCGGATCCAACCGCCGCTTGATCGCGGAAGAGACGCAGTCGCTGGAGACGCCGGCGGTGAAGGCGGCGCGGGAGAGCAAGCGAAGCTGTTGCAGGAAGTCTTCGCGACGACGCTCGACGTGATCCACGAGCGGTATTTCCATGGGGACCACGCGGCGGTGCCAGCGCGGGCGATGGAGGATGTGTTTCATCAATTGCAGCGTCGGCGGTTCGCCGGCCTGACGTTGCGGATCGCCCTCGATCCCTCCAAGGCTCCTAGCGAGTCGCGTTAGTCGTCGTCCTCCGAGTCACCTGAATTGTCGGGCTCCGGCTCCGGAGGCAGGGGTAGTGGCGGGAAACCGAACGATTCCTCGATCGCCTCGGCCACGCGGCAGAGTTCAGCGGCGACGCGATGCGTTAGCTCGCTGTACCGAGGCAGGGCGCCGCTCGCGGCTTCCAGGAGATTGCCGTAGTCGGTGATCTCCGGTAGGGACTCAACGAGATAGTCTCCCGAGTTGATGCCGACTGTGGCATGGTCGAAAGGGAAAGGGACGGGCGTGAGTTGATCGCGGATTTGGGTCAGGCAGGTGCGCACATCCAGCGCTTCCCGCTGGATGCGTTCCTGCATCAACGCCTGGTTGGGGCAACCTTCCGCTCGGCCCAGCAGGGCGACGAGCGTGGCGAGGCTGTTCCGGATGTGGACTGTGTGCGAGTGGACCTGTGCGAGTCGTTGCAGCACGGGCGAGAGTTTCGCGTAGGTGGCGCGCAGTTCGTCCGCCTTGGGGATGCGTTTCGCGACTTCGGGCGCGAGCATGAGAGAGAGTGCGGCGGCGAAGCGGGCTCGGGCCGTCTCCTCGAACCGCGCAAGGTTGGCTTCCAGTTGTTGTTGGCGGACGCTGGCGGCTTCGCGCGTTTCAGCCACACGTTGGGCGCTGGCGACGGGGATCGCGAACTGTTCGGCGTTGGGGGTGACTTGGGCTTCGAAGAGGGCTTGGGCGACATGGGCCTGGAAGAGATCGGTGTCGGCGTCGTCGAAGGCTGTGAGCGTGGATCGGTAAAGGTCGGCGCCGCTGGCGATTTCCGCTCGATGGAGCGCCATCGCGGTGATCGCCTTGGACACGAGTTTCGGGGCGGCGATCTTGGTGGGTAGCAGTGGCAACGGTCGTACGGCGACCGGATGGAACTGGAAGAACCGCGCCATCGCTTGCCGGGAGGCGGCTTCGTTTTGCTGTCTTTCGACCAGCTGTTTGAGCGGCCGCACGGCTTCCCGTTTGAAATCGTCGCCGAGCAGTTCTCCGTACAGGTCGGCGCTCACGGCGCGGTTTAGCGCCGCGCAATCGCGAAACAGCAGGGAAGCGGGCGCTTCGAGCCGGAACACGCCTAGGGCGCGTTCCCGGCTAGCGCTGGCGATCCGGTCGCGATCGCAGGGATGGGTGTCGAACAGGCTGGTGCTGGACTCGTGGATATGCTGCGCGATCCGCACTCGGTGTTCGCCCTTCAGTTGGCCGGCGTTGTGCATCACCAAGCCCGGCAGGTCGTCGACGAGTTGTTTATCGCGGTAGAACTGGGCCAAGTCTTCCTTGGCGCCGGAATGGGCGATGCTCAGTTCGATCAGTCGGCCGCAGGTCGTCGCGAAGACATCGCTGCCGGCGAGCCGCGCCTCGTGTCGATCGGCGTCGAATTCCATTTGCCGCATCATGTAGCCGGCGACAACATTGCCGATGGCCATCAAGACCCATAAGACGCGGCGAGAAAGCCAGACGGCCAGACGCGCGAGGTGCAGCACCCAACTGAGTCGCAGGTCGAGCGACTTGGCCGTTTCCTCGAGCCACACGTCCCAAGCGTCGCGCTCGTAAACGACCCGTGTAAACCAGAAACTGATTGTCCGAATCACAAAAGTCACCCGCATGCCGGCGCCTTGGGAGAAGTGGCCGAATTCGTGGGCGAGCACGCCCGCGAACTGTCGTAGCGACAGTCCAGCGACCAGTGGCATGCCGATGGTCAACACCAAGTCGCGGCTGAAGAGCATGCTGAGGAAGCCGCGGCGGAAACTGGCCGAGGCGTTGACTTCGCAGTCGACATCGATCTGTTTCGGGGGCGGCGCGTGGACTGCTTGGCAGACGCGATCGATAAAGGCGAACAGTAGCGGTTCCTGGTCGCGAGAGAGTGTGCGTCGGCGGCCTTCCCGCGCCGCGCGGGCGAAGAGTGGTTTGAGCATGAACAGGATCATGATCGCGCCGACGACGAGCGGCGCGACGTAAAGTCCGACGGCGGCCGCCTTACCCCGCCCCCGGCCGTACTCCAGAATTCCCGTGTTGCTCACGGCGTGCCAGTACAACAGGTAGCCCGCCGCGCCGATGAAGGCCAAATACAAGATGGGCAACAGGACCATGACGAACAGCACGGCGAGAACGCCCAACCGATACATGATCGTGGGCCGCACTGGCTGGATTGGACCCTGAAAAGCGTTCAGGATCCGCGTCGCCACGTCGTGGGACTGGCCAGCGCCTGGCTGGTGGGGATGGATCGCGTTGGAGGCCATGTCGCAATCATCCTCTTAGCGTTGAGGGACTGGCATCTGCATTCCGAGCCGGCCCGCGTGGGGCGGACCGGCTCCGAGGTTTCTTGCCGCGCGGCGACGCAGGGCTACACCTTCGTCCAGGCGCCGGACTGGGCGCTAGCCAGCACGGCGTCGCAAACGCGTTGGGTTTCAAGCGCGTCGCGGAAGGTGGGGCCGACGGGCTGGCCCTTCGCGACGCCTTCCAGGAAGTCGGCGACTTGATGCACGAAACTGTGCTCGTAGCCGATCTGCAGGCCAGGAACCCACCACTTGTCCATGTAGGGGTGGCCGCCACCGTGGTCGGTCACGTGGATCGAGCGCCAGCCGCGGAGCTTGCTTTCGTCGCCATGATCGAAATAGTTTAGCCGGTGCAGGTCGTGCAGATCCCATTGGATCGACGCCTTTTCACCGTTGATCTCGAACGTGTAGAGCGCCTTGTGGCCGCGGGCGTAACGGGTCGATTCGAAGGTCGCGAGCGAGCCGTTTTCAAAGCGCGCGAGGAAGGCGCAGGCATCGTCGATCTTGACCGGTTCGACCTTGCCGGTCAGCGTGTGTTTCCGTTCCTTGATGAACGTTTCGGTCATCGCGCTGACGGTGGAGATGCTGCCGTTGAGCCAGAGGGCCGTGTCGATGCAGTGGGCCAACAGATCGCCGGTGACGCCGCTGCCGG
>JBIKVL010000383.1:0-5133 GCA_044356875.1 Pirellulaceae bacterium
GCCGCGGGGAGGAGCGGACATGAGTCTGTGGCGAATCGCTTGGCGGAGCATTCGTCAACGCGGGCTGGCGTCGCTGCTGACGGCCGCCTCGATGGCGCTCGGCGTGATGTTGGTCGTGGCGGTGCTGTCGATCATGGGCGTGATCCAGCAGTCGTTCCGCACGAACGCGACGCTCGGCTACAACATGATCATCGGTGCGCGGGGTGGCAAACTGCAACTCACGCTCAACACGGTCTATTATCTCAGCACGCCGATCGAAAACGTGCCGTACGATTACTACCTGGAGTTTCTGCCGCGGGCGAAGCGGGACGCGGAACGGGCGCAGTCGCTTCAGGCGGCGGCACAAGAGGAACGGGCGGCGTTGCTCGAATTGCAATCGCTGGTGGCGGCGGCGGGAGGCGGCCCCGCCGTGCGGGATTCCGCGGAACTCGGCCTGGCCGAGGCCGCTCATCGACTGGCGCTCGACGCGGCCGACCGGCGCCAACTGGACAATCAACGCGACGGGCGTTTTTCCCAGTTCACGAAGACGGTGGTGCCGGTCGGGCTGGGCGACTACTTCGGTCCGTTTCGCGTGGTCGCGACGCGGCCCGTGATGTTCGAGTCGCTGCGTTACGGCGAGCGTGGCGATCGACAGTACGTATTTCGCGAGGGCCGGAATTTCCGCGAATATAGCGAGGAAAACGGTCTGTTCGAGGCGATCGTCGGGGCGACGGTGGCCCGGGAGCGGGGCGTGCGCGTGGGCGATCGGATTTCGGTTTCGCACGGCGACCCCGAGGGCGCGGGGCACGGAGAAAAATTCACGGTCGTCGGGGTACTGGCGCCGTCGGGCACGCCAAACGATCGCGCGGTGTTCATCAACATGGCGGGCTTCTACTTGATGGAGAACCACGCCAAGCCGCTGGAGAAAAAGGCGGCATCGCCGGACGCTCCGCGCGAGACGGCCGTGGAGGCCGAAGCGCGGGTGCTGGCCGAACGCCATGCGCGGTCGGCCGTCGTCCACGACCAAGAGCACGGTTTTTTCCAGCCGCTGCCGGTGGAACAACGCGAGGTGACGGCGCTGTTGGTATTGACGACCAGCCCGACGGTCACGCCCGGATTGACGAACGTCATCAATGAAAGCGGCGCGGCCCAGGCCGTGCTTCCGGTCGCCGAGATCGTCGGACTGTTCGAACTGTTCGTCCGCCCCGTTCAAACGCTGCTGCTGGTGCTCACCGGGATGATCTGCGTTGTCTCGGGGATCAGTATTTTGGTGAGCATTTACAATTCGATGAGCGACCGGCGCCATGAGATCGCGGTGATGCGGGCCTTGGGCGCCAGCCGGAACACGGTCATGGGCATCATCCTGCTGGAATCGATCATGCTGTCGCTCGGTGGCGGCGCCGCCGGCTGGATCGCCGGCCACGCGTTGAATGTCGCCGCGAGCGGCCCAATCGAGCGGGAAACGGGGGTTTCGATGGGCTTTTTCGATGTCGCTCCACCCGTGAACATTCTGGAGTTGCTCGGCGTAGAATCAAGATTAAGCGTTGGGATTTCGATGGAACTGCTGTTGATTCCCGCGTTGGTGGCCCTCGCCATCGCGGTCGGATTCCTGCCAGCCCTGTCGGCCTACCGAACGGACGTCTCGCGGTCTTTGGGGTCTTAGGCGGTCGGCGGCTGCGGAGACAAACGGCCGGCAAGAGCGGCCGGCAAGAGCGGCGGGGAAGAGCACCAGTGTAGAGCGGCGGGGCGAATTGGCGGGTAGAACCGGGCCAGCGGCGCTCCCCGTTGGGCGGTATATTAGGGTGATTCTGACAGTGGCGGGCGGTGGCGACGCCAAGCGGGATGGATGGCGGCCTATCCAATGGCGCCAGCGAGCACGGAACAATTGAAACGAGGGATTCAAGCCATGATGCGACGGTCGATAGTGTTGTTGCTGGTGGTGGCATTGGCGGCGTCGGCGGTCTCCGCAAACGCCCATGCCTGTCCGTTTTGCAGCGCGACGTCGCAGACGTTAAGCGAAGAGATCACGGCGATGGACGCGGCCGTCATCGCGACGCTCGACGCGATCCCGAAAGCGCCGCCGGCCGGCGATACGGGCGACGAGGTCCGCAAGGCGAAGTTCCGCATCATCAGCATCGTCAAGGGCGAGAAGTTGCTGGCGAAGACGCCGGTCGTCGAATCGGTGTTTTTTGGCGAAGCGAAAGTGGGCAAGCGGTTCTTTCTGACAGCGGTCGGTCCAGAAAACCTGCAGTGGTCGACGCCGCTGCCGCTCAGCGAGCAAGGCGAGAAGTACATCCTTCAACTGGAAAAGCTGCCGAAGGCGGGTCCCGAGCGGCTCGAGTTCTTCCAGCAGTTCTTCGAGGACAAGGACGACCTGTTGGCTCGCGACGCCTACGACGAATTCGCTAAGGCGCCGTACGACGTGGTGCAGGCGCTGAAGCCGAAAATGAAGCACGACCAGTTGGTCGCCTGGATACTCGATCCGAACATTTCGACGAGTCGCCGCCGTTTGTACTTCACGCTGCTCGGCGTCTGCGGCAAACCGTCCGATGTGGCGATGCTGGAAGGGCTGATCAAGTCCGAGGACCGCAAGCAGCGCGCGGGGCTCGACGCCCTTATCGCCTGCTACCTGTTGCTGAAGGGACCGGACGGTTTGCCTTTGATCGACGATTTGTATCTATCGAACACGAAGGCCGAGTACGCGGACACCTATGCGGCGATCATGGCCTTGCGATTCCATGGCAACGACGTGAACGTCATTCCCAAGACGCGCGTCGTCCAGTCATTGCGTTTGATGCTCAATCGTCCCAACCTCGCCGATCTCGTGATCCCCGATTTGGCGCGGTGGGAGGACTGGTCGAGCATGGACAAGTTGGTGAAGCTGTTCAAGGAAGCGGACGAGAAGACGAGTTGGGTCAAGGTGCCGGTGGTGAATTACCTCCGGGTCTGTCCGTTGCCGGAGGCGAAGGAGCGGATCAAGGAACTGCAAAAGCTGGATCCCGAATCGGTGCGCCGGGCGAACACGTTCTTCCCGACCCCGAGTCCCGCGCCAGCTCCGGCGAAATCTTAGCGTTGACGAGTGGTTCCGTCGGCACGGAGTCGGCGGACTGTTGGGGCACGGAAGCGGAATCTGCTACGGGTTATAGGTCGAGAGGTTTCCAGGATGTCGGCGTCTACTCTCCCTGAATCGACCGGGTCGGTCTCGCTGGGCAACGGATCCGAGGATGGTTCCGAGGGTTCGTACCGAGTCGTTAGCAAAGCGGCCGTCTTGTCGTTGGCGATTGGTTTGCTTTCGGTGGTGGCATTGGTCAGCGTTGGCATGCTGGCTGTACCGGCCGTCGGCCTGGCGTTCGGGTTGCTCGCGCTGCGCGCCATCAGCATGTACCCCGATGAAGTCTCGGGAAAAGTACCGGCGTGGATGGGGGTGGCGTTGAGCGGCCTGTTGCTGGTGGGCGGGGCGGGTTTGCACACTTACATGTATCTCACCGAATTGCCGGAAGGCTACGAGCGTTATTCATTCCAGGAGCTACAACCGGACAAAGAGCACCCCGAATTGCCGATCCCGCCGTCGGCGCTCGAGATGAACGGCCGCAAGGTCTTCATGAAGGGATACGTGCATCCGGGCGTCCAAGGGGCCGGGCCGGTCGATCAGTTCGTACTGGTGCCGGACATGGGAACCTGCTGTTTCGGCGGCCAACCGAAACTGACCGACATGATCGAGGTGAAGCTGATCAACGGACATTCCCTGTCGTACTCGATGCGGAAACGCTCGCTCAAGGGCGTGTTCACCGTCGATCCCCGGATCGTCGCCCCGGATGGATCGCAAGGGGCCTGCTACCGCTTGGTGGCGGAAGTTGTGCGTTGAACGAGTTTCCGAGCGACCTACGGCTTCGATGGTTGTTTGATGGTTGCTTGATGGGTGGCCGCTACGAGGAGAATCCCCATGCCGGTTTTTCGCCTCGGCGAATTGACCTCTGACCGCTCGTCGATCGCCTGCCGACGACGTACTCCTTTGTCGTCTCTCCGCCGCCCTGTTGCGGCGTCCGCGGTGGTTCCCGTCGAGCGGCTGTTGCTCCGGGGGAAATCGATCGCTCGGCTGTTCGCCTGTATCAGCTGCATGAGCTTCGTCTGTGGCCTCAGTGGCATCGGCTGCAGCATCGAGTACAAGGATTCGGGTCCTGTCGCCGCGAACGCCAGCAGCGATTCAAAGGCCTCGTCAGACGGCGTGTCTGGGGGCGGCGTGTCTGGGGGCGGCGTGTCTGCGGGCGGCGTGTCTGCGGGCGGCGTGTCTGCGGGCGGTGATTCTGCGGGCGTCGATTCTGCGGGCGGTGAATCCTCGAGCAATTTGGGTTCAAGCCGTGCTGCTGCCCGGGGTGAGAATCCGCAGCCGGCGATTGCGAATGCGGGCGCGCCGATGGCCGACGCGGCGAACGGGCCGGTTGCGAAAACGGCTCCGGGGGAAGCAGCAGCGGCGCAAGCCGTTGCGAAGAAACCTGCATTGGGGGAAGCCCCGCCTGGGGACACCGCGGCGGATCGAACGGCGTCGAGCGGTGGCGGAGAACCGTTGGCGGGACGGGAAGGTGCGTCGGGGGCCTCACCCGCGCCAACGCCGGCGGATCCGTCCAAGAGCGGGTCGACGGTCGCGAAGCGGGACATTCTTCCGATCGAATCGACTTCGCGCCGCGCGGTGGTGCGCGAGAATGGACTCGAAGTCATCACCTTCGACGACTTGAATCTGGGGATGCAGGCGGACATGGTGTTCCGCGAATTTCTACTCACCGACCGCGCCCGCGAGCTGGACGGCAAGAAGGTCCGACTGGTCGGTTACATGGATGGCGGAGTTTCGCAGACCAAGGGCATCCAGGAGTTTGTCTTGTTGCGGAATACCGAGTGCAAATTCGGGCCGGGCGGGCAAGCGGACCACTTGGTTCGCGTGTTAATGAAGGACGGCGCGACCGCGGACTATTCGCTCAACGCCCTGCAGATCGAAGGTGTGATCAAGGTCAATCCGTTTAACGGCCCCGACGGAAACACATGGTCGGTTTACGACTTGATCGGCGAGCAGGTGAAGACGATCCGCAAGAAGTGACCGCGTCGCCGCGATTTGCTCGGCCGCGGCGATTTGCTCGGCCGCGGCGATTTGCTCGGCGCGGC
>JBIKVL010000384.1:0-5132 GCA_044356875.1 Pirellulaceae bacterium
CGTTCGTTCTCATCCACCGGCTTGACGCTGGCGACGGGTTCGGAAGCGGACTGGCCAATGTCGTGGACCACTCCGTGGTCCAACGCCGCCTGCCACCGAAGATACGGCCACCATAAGGATCGGTCGACCGATGAACCTTGGTCTGCGGGGTTGGCGCTTCCTACTGCGAAAACCCGGCTGCGGACCACGGAGTGGTCCGCGACTTTGCCACTCCTTTACCTTAGTCCAACAGGCCGGCCGGCGGCGTCGAGATCGATGCGGAGCGCGGCGGGGCGCGAGGGAAGGCCGGGCATCGTGCGGATTTCGCCCGCCAATGCGTAAACAAAACCGGCCCCCGCCGACAACCGCAGTTCATGAATCGGCACAATAAAGCCGGAAGGGCGCCCTAACAAAGCTGGATCATGCGAGAGCGAATACTGGGTCTTGGCGACACAAACCGGCAGATTCCCGAAACCCTGACGCATGAGTGACGCGGCCTGCCGTTCGGCGGCCCCAGACAAGTCGACTCCGTCCGCGCCGTAGACCTCGCGGGCCACCACCGCCAACTTTTCCGCCAGCGGCAGTTCAAGCGGATACAGGTATCTGGGCCCATTCGTCAGGGCCTCTCCCGGATTTGCCAGGCCCGAAGATTGGGAAGCCCGCTCCACCGCCGCCGCCAGTTCCAGCGCGCCGCCACTGCCGCTGGCGAACGCATCGCTTTCCGCCACCTCTGCCGCGCCGAAATGGCGAGCCAATCTGGCGATGCGTGCCAGCTCAGACGCGTGATCCCCGGGAAATCGGTTGATCGCGACCACCACGGGCGGGCCAAACTTGGCAAGCAAGTCCAAATGGGCATGAAGATTGGCAGCACCCGCTTCGATCGCGTCAAGGTTTTCCATCGCGAGCTCAGCGGGTAACGGTTTGCCGGGCTGTACCTTAAACCGGCCGCTATGAAACTTGATCGCCCTCGATGTGCATACCAACACCATGGCCGCTGGCCACAGGCCCGTCGACCGGCATTTGATGTGGAACAGTTTCTCGGCGCCGCAATCCGCCCCGAAACCGCTCTCCGTTACGACATATTCGCCCAACTGGACCGCGCAGCGATCGGCGATCGCCGAACAGTTCCCATGAGCGATGTTCGCGAACGGGCCGGCATGAACCAGCGCCGGAGTACCTTCGCAAGTCCGCACGAGATTCGGCCGTAGCGCTTCGCGCATGAGGACCGCTAGCGACCCCGCAAATCCAAGTTCGTCGGCGGTGACCAATTCGCCCGCTCGTTCGCCAACGACGATGCGTCCGAGGCGGCGGCGGAGATCGGGTAGGTCGGTGGCTAACGCCAAAATCGCCATCATTTCGGCGGCCGGCGCGAGGTCGAAACCCGTATCCCGATGAGCGGCCGGATCGGGAAATGCCAGTCCGACAGTGATTCGTTCCAGTCCCCGATCGCAGAGGTCAAGCGCCCGTCGAGTGCGGATCGAATCGGGATCAAGCCGCGGTTCCAACCCGCGGCGAACATGGTTTTCCACAAGCGCGGCGAGCAGGTTCGTGGCGGTGGCGACCGCGTGGATGTCGCCCGTGAAATGAAGATTGATGTCGTTGGCCGGTTCCAGTGTCGCTCGGCCGCCACCAGCTCCACCGCCCTTTATGCCAAACAGCGGACCAAGCGAAGGTTCGCGGAGCGTGGCGATCGCGCGGTGTCCACGGCGGCACAGCGCCATCGCCAGTCCAATGGCCGTCACCGTTTTGCCCTCGCCGAGCGGCGTTGGATTGATCGCCGTGACGCCGATGTACTTGGCGGGCGGCCGCCCGGCCGAGCGGGCCTCAAGGCGCTCGGCTAATCCGAGCACAAGTTTCGCTTTGTCCCAGCCGTAGGGCTCGTAGTCTTCAGGACCCAGCCCTGCCGCCAGGGCGATGTCGTCGATTAGCATGGAAAATGGGGCTACATGGCGCCGTTAACCTGTTGGAAGTGATTGGAACCGGGCGAACGCCTCGTCCCAACGGCGAGTGTCCGCAGGTTCGTATTGATCCACCGTGAAACTGCCGCGAATCGCTTCCCGCGCCTCGGCGATCGAGCCGACATCGCCACTCGCAACCGCCTGCATCATCAGGTTGCCGATCGCGGTCGCTTCGATCGGACCGGCAACCACACGGCGGTTACAAGCGTCGGCCGTCATTTGGCACAGCAGGCGATTCTGAGTACCGCCCCCGACGATGTGAATTGTGTCGAGCCGGCCGCCGACAAGTTGTTCCAGCCAACCCAGGACGACTCGATAGCGAAGCGCCAAGCTTTCGAGGGCCGTGCGAATAACCTCGCCAGGCGATTGCGGCACCGGCTCTCCAGCCGCTCGACAAAGGCTTTGGATCGAAGCGACCATGTCAGATGGGGACACCAAGCTGGGATGGTCTGGGGCGACCAGGGAACGCAACGGCTCGGCTTGCTGCGCCATGCCGATCAACCGAGGCCAATCATAGTCGTTCCCACCACGCTTCCACACCCGACGGCATTCCTGAACCAGCCATAAGCCGGCGATGTTCTTTAGCAATCGTGTCGTGCCGCCGACGCCGCCCTCGTTGGTGAAATTCAGGGAGCGGCACAGTTCATTGATCACTGGCCGAGGCGACTCGACGCCCATCAACGACCACGTGCCGCTACTTATATAACACCAATCCGGACGAACTCCAGGACAGCTTTTGGCGGGTACCGCCATCACGGCGCTGGCCGTGTCGTGCGTGCCGGGCAACACCACATTGACCTTGCCCAATCCGGTCGCCTGCGCGACTTCGGGCCGCACTTGGCCCAAGTTGACTCCAGGATAGGCGATCGGTCCGAGAATTCGCTGAGGCAATCCCAGTCGATCAAACAGCGATCGGGCCCAGTCGCCCTCGACCGGGTTTAGAAACTGTGTGGTCGACGCGTTCGAATATTCGTTCGACTTCTCGCCACTGAGCAACCAATGGAATAGATCCGGAATCATCAGGAACGATTCCGCGACTTCCAGCAGCGGCGATCGGGCGAATTTCATCGCCGCCAGTTGGTACAGGGTGTTGAATTCCATGAATTGCAGGCCGGTGGCCGCGAAGATCTCCTCGCGACTGGCCAACGGAAACACCCGTTCGTAGATGCCCACCGTTCGGCGATCGCGGTACGAAGACGGATTGCCGAGCAGTTCGTCGTTCCGGCCCAGTAGGCCGAAATCGACACCCCAGGTGTCCACTCCCACGCTGGAAATGCGTCCACCGAATCTCGCGGCGCTTGCCCGCAGTCCATCTTGGACCGCGGACCACAGTCCGAGCAGATTCCAGTAGAGGTGGTCGCCGATCGCCACGCCGCCATTTTCGAAACGATGCGTTTCCTCAAGCGTCAGGCGACGGCCATCGAACTGACCCGCGACCACGCGGCCACTCGACGCGCCCAAATCCACCGCCAAGTAAGTACGTCCATTCATATACCGCCGCTCCCGCGCCGCGTTCCACCCCTTGGAACCCAAACCAAGCTCCGCTGATCACGAAAAAGATGACGACCGCGAAAGGTCGCTATCGCTGTGGCTTTCCGCCGTAGGGCGGACACTACGCATCGCCGTTAGGCTCGGCGGCCGCTGCCTAGCAGTCCTGGCCACCAAGAAGGTCCGGCCGCTCAGCGACGCCGTTATTGGCGGCAGCGGGAATGCCGCAAAGGAAGCCATGAACCATTGGCGGCGCTCGACGCGACACATTGCTGAATGAAGTGCATCCCATCGACGCCGTCGTGGACGTTGGGGTAGACCGTGTTCACGCGTTCAAACGGTTGAGCGGTCGCACGGAGCACCATCGCGTCGTAGGCCGAACGGTAGACATTCGCGAACGCCTCGAAAAAAGCCTCGGGATGGCCGCTCGGCAACCGGCATGCGGCCTTGCCCGAGTCGTTCATGAACGACGCATTGGGATCGCGGGTGTACATGCGATGCGGCTGGCCGTTAGAGCGGACGATCATCACATTCGGCTCTTCCTGCCGCCACTGCAACGCGCCCTTCGTGCCATCAATTTCGATGAACAAGTCGTTCTCGCGGCCATGGCTGATCTGCGACGCCGTGACAGTACCAAGCGCCCCGTTATCGAAGCGAATGATCGCTGTGCCGTAATCATCGAGCGCTCGGCCAGCCTCGAAGGTCTTCAGATGAGCGCTGACGTCGGATGGCATCAGTCCCGTCATGTAGCGGGCCAAGTTGTACGCATGGGTAGCAATGTCGCCAAAGCAGCCCGCCGCGCCGCTCTTCGACGGATCCGTCCGCCACGAAGCCTGCTTTTGCTCGCTGAGTTCCAGACGCGTCCGCAGCCATCCCTGGATGTAGCACGCGCGAATCGCGTTGATCTCGCCCAATTCGCCGCTCAGGATCATTTCCCTCGCTTGCCGCACCAGCGGATAGCCGGTGTAGTTGTGCGTGAGCGCGAAGACCACATTCGAGCGATCGACGACGTTGGCGAGCTCCTCGGCCTGGGCGAGGTCGAAGGCCAACGGCTTGTCGCACACGACATTGATGCCCGCCTCGACCGCCGCCTTGGCGATTTCGACGTGGGTGTGGTTCGGTGTGGTCACCGAGATAAAGTCAATCCGCTGATCGGCTGGCAACGCGGATTCCCGCTCGATCAGTTCCCGGTACGAGCCGTAAGCGCGGGCAGTTGGAATGTCGTAATCCGGCGCCGACGCCTTCGCCTTCTCTGGATTCGAAGACAACGCGCCCGCAACCAAGGCGGCCCGGTTGTCAAGCACGGCGGCCGTCGCATGGACGCGACCGATGAAGGATCCCTGGCCGCCGCCCACAAGCCCCATCCGCAACTTACGATTCAATGCTCCGTTGGTGGCCATCGAGGGATTTTCTCCGGAAATGCATGCCCAAATGCGTGGTGGAACGTAGATCCCGAGGAGTGTACCGGACGGCCTGCGGCTGCTCAACAGCCACCAACCGCCGATGGCGAGTGCCACTGACTGACCTGGAAAGGCCGGGCCGAAGGACGATCGGACCATGACTCACGCCAACCGAACTCGGTTTATCCGACACGGCGTCGTGGGGTCACACGAGCTGGCTTCGATCATCAAAAATAGAGCCGGCCGACGCAGTGTGCCACATCTACAGCCGATGGAGCAATTTTTCGCTATCCATGGGGACCGTAGC
>JBIKVL010000385.1:0-5127 GCA_044356875.1 Pirellulaceae bacterium
CTTTTTAACGCAACGAATCAGACGTCGCATCTCTTAAACTCCATACAACCAGCAATCTCCCTAGAAAGCCTAGTCACAGTACACTCATTAAATACAGCCGAAACATGGAGTTTTTTGTTCAGCAACTAGGGGGATATCACTTGACAGCGGCCCAACCGTATCCTCGCAGCCACTGTTTCCGCAGCAGTCTACTCCCCACTCGCGGGTCGGAAAACCGCGAATCCGGCCGCGCCAAGGCGAATCTTGAAAAAAAATTTCTGGATTGACTTGTTCGCGCTCGAAAAAGTCGGCGTTGTCGGTATAGTTAGCCGCATCGGAGCGGGGTGGGATCCCCGCCGTCACAGCAAGCACTCAGGGAGGGTTATTCAATGGCTGCCACTCGCATTCGACTCAGCGCCGAAGGAGAGCGGACTCGCGATCTGTCGTCCAAGCTTGAACTGAGCACCGCGGAGATCGGACTGACGGTCCGCACCACGAATTGCCTGGAAGAACGCGGCATTTTCACTGTGCGGGAATTGCTTGAATGCACGCCCGAGAGCCTCTTGTCGATCACCAACTTCGGCGAAAAGACGCTCGAAGAGGTTTACAAGGCGCTCGATAAGATCGGCTTCCGTCGCGTCGTCCGGCACGCGAAGTAGACGTTTGAAGACAGCGAATTTGAAGACAGCGAATTTGAAGACAGCGAATTTGAAGACAGCGAATTTGAAGACAGCGAATTTGAAGACAGCGAAGCAGGCCGCCTTGCGGGAGCCATCCGCTCCCGCCTTCATCCGCAGCAATCCCTTACAATCCGTGGCGGTCTTGCGGCGGGACACGAGCGTGCTCCCGCCGTTGTCGAGGCTCGCTGGCCTCACTTCGTGTAGAGCGGTCCGATCAGTTGGATAGGGGTCACGTCCAGATGGACGTGGGCGATCGTGTAGTCATCGCCGCCGAAGGCTTCGGTTTGCCACGCGGCGCTATCGTCGCCCCGATAGAAGCGGAATTCGAAACCTTGCGTTGGTCCCGTCAAGGCGGCCGCGCCATCGAAGGCCAAGCCGATGCCTTCCGCGTAGCGATTATCGATGAGCCGGACCATCAAATCGTGGACGGCCATGTTTCCCAATATGTCGTTGAAGATCGGTCGGCTGCGGAAACGCGGACGGAAATCGGGCGAATTGGGTTCGACGCGCCGCCCCGCTAGCTTTTCGGGACTGGCGGTGATTTCCGCCGTCCGCAGATTAAGACGGTCGCCCCGGTCAAGGTAGCTGAGCCGCGCGTTGCGGATGTTGAACGCGGACTGGTCCTCGTCGACCTCGGAATGACTCAAATCAAACAGCAGAACGCCCTTGTGGCCTATCACCTCGGCGTTTTCACCAGCCACCACCAAGGCCGTATCCTCATCCACTCCGACGCCATAATCGATGCCTTGGTCTCGCATCGCCACCAGCGTTCGGGCGAATCGGCCACGGACCAAACAGTGCTGGTCGACGAACCATTCGCTATCGAGAAACCCGAGGCCATGGTCGATTTCCCGGCCCATGGTGACGCCGTTGAGCATCGTGTTCAACACGGAGGGCGGATTGCGAAACATCACGCGGCTCATCACGGCGGCTCCCGCACTGGTGCCAGCGATCACGCCGCCCTCACGGTAAACGGCCCGAATCGCCTGCAGTACGGGCGTGTCGTCCCCCGCCGGTCCCACCAACGCCTGGCGAATCCGAGTCTGTGATCCGCCCACGAAAAACACGCCCCGCGCCTGTCGCACGCTGGCCGCCACTTCCGGATCGCGAGCGGCGACTTCCGGAGACACGGGATAATTGCGGGCGATGGGAACCACGAAGGCATCGGCCCCTTCGTTGTTCAAGATCCGCGCGAAGTCCTCGCCGTCCACCTGCGGATTGCCGCTCGCGGTCGGAAAGACGGCGATCCGCGCTCCTCTTCCACCGGCCCGTCGGACAATCTCCGCCCAAATCACGCGATTCTGAAACCGCTCGGAACCACCCATGATCACCAGCGACCCGCGATCGTCGCCCGGCAAAGCGGTTGGCCGTTCGTCGCCCGCCACAACCTCCCCAGGCAGCTCGTCCATCGGAGGAGCCGCCACCGGCAACGTCGCCTGCGCGACGGGTATGGCGGCCGGGACGCCAGTAGCCGGGATGCCAGTAGCCGGGATGCCAGCGGCCGGGATGCCAGCGGCCGGGATGCCAGTCGTGGAGATTGGGATTGGCGATTGACCGAAGGCGGCATGGGGTAGCCAGCCAATCGCGAACACGGCGCCGGTCAGGCTCGCGACGAGCGTCAGAAACGCGATCGAAACCGATCCGCGTTGTTCCATACTTCCTACGGGAATCGGCCCGCGGCGGGACGAGGAAGTGTCGGAGATGTGGGAAGTGACAGTGTCCGCAGGATGGGCGGACGACAATCCATCGAAGCCATGCTTACTGGCCATACGCGAGGTTCTCCCGTTAAAAAGGCCCGCGGATCGGGTGGCTCCCGCTCGTCTCCTAGCCCCGATCGAACTTGCATCTGGTTGTGTTGGGCTCGGCGGTCTTCCTTGCCCCGAGCACTGCGTGGAAATCTCCTGGAACGACGCTTGCCTGGAAAAAACGGACGCCTGAGGTTGCGAATCGTGATCGTGGCGGCACCGCCGAAGCAGTCACGCCGCGTCACCACTTGTGGAACATTGGTACTGTATCGGTCGCGCGGGGTCGGGTCGAGAGCGTTTGCCGAAACTAGAAGCTCCAGATCAGCGGAATAAGCGTCACCGCCGCCACCCATAACAACAGGTTCAGCGGCAGGCCGACGCGGACGAAGTCGGCGAAGCGATAACCGCCAGGCCCGTAGACCATCATGTGCGTCTGGTAGCCGATCGGCGACGCGAACGCGTAGGAAGCGGCGAGCGCGATCGCGATCACGAACGGCCGCGGACTGACATTCAGCGAGCTGGATAGTTCGACGGCGAAAGGAAACGCGAGCACGGCGGCGCCGTTGTTGGTGATCAATTCATTCAGCAACATGGTGCCGAAATACAGCGCGGCCAGCGCCGCGATCGGGCCCCAACCGGCCGTTGATTGCGCGAGAAAGTCCGCGAACTGCCGCGCGATCCCCGCCTTCTCGAGCGCCGTGCCGAGGCCGAACGATGCCGCGATTCCGACCAGCACGGACCATTCGATCGATTGCCGCGCGTCCGCCGTGGAGATGCAGCGGGTGACGATCATCAGTCCGGCCACGAGGAGCGCCGCGATCATCGGATCGATGCCCGTGAACGACTCGGTGGCCAGTAGCCCGATCATGCCGACGAACAACGCCAACGCGATCGGCACGCGGTCGTGCCGCAGCGGCCGCGAATCCTCGACGTTCGCCACGAGATAGAAATCGGGATTGTTGCGATGGGCTCGCAGGAAATGGCTCCCAGTCTGCAGCAACAGCGTGTCGCCCGGATGAAGGGTCGTGTCGCCCAGCTTGGTCGTCACGCGTTGGCCGTTGCGATGGACGGCCACCACGGCCGCGTTGTAACGGGCCCGCAAATCGGCGTCCTTGATCGTCTTGCCGATAAGCGGCGAGGTCGCGCTCACCACCGCTTCGCAGAGCATCCGGCCCCGTTGACGCTCGGACTTCACCTCGTACGTTTCATCCGCCGCTGGCACTAATCCCGGGATCTTCTTCAGGTCCACGATGGTGTCGACCACGCCGGTGAAGACCATACGGTCGCCATCCCGCACGATTTCCTGCGGCGCGACCGGTCCGATGATCGAGCCATTCCGGTCGATTTCGATGAGGAACAGCCCCGGCAGGTTGCGCAGTCCGGCCGCCTGCACGCTCTGCCCGATCAATCGGCAACCCGGCTGGACCATCATCTCCACCAGGTATTCACGGCGGGTCTCCTCGAGCTGCTGCAGCAGTTCCTTCCGGTTCGGCAACAGCCAACGCCCCGCCGTCAGCAAGTAGAACAATCCGAGCACCGCGCAGGGCACGCCTACGTATCCAAGTTCGACGAAAGACATCGGCTTCATGCCTTTCTCCACCAGCTTGCTCTGCACCACCAAGTTGGTGCTCGTGCCGATCAGCGTACAGGTGCCGCCGAGAATCGTGGCGAACGACAGCGGGATCAGCAGTCGGCTGGGCGAAATCGACCGCTTCCGGCACCAGTCCAGCACGACAGGCAACAGCATGGCGACGATCGTGGTGTTGTTCAGCAGCGCCGAGCTGGCGGTCGCGACGGTCGAAACCCACAACAACCCGCCCCGCTCCGAGTTGACCTTGCCAAGCAATCGCTGTCCCAGATGGTCCAACGCGCCCGTTTCCCGCAACGCGGCCGCCACCATGAACAGCGCGCCCACCATCAAGACGCTCGGACTGGCGAAACCCGCGAACGCGTCCTTCGGCGACAGCACTCGGGCCAGCACTAGCGCGACCAAGGCGCCGACGAAGATGACATCCGGCGGCCCCCAGTCGCGCATCAACGCGAAGAGCGTGGCCGCCAGCACGAACAGCGTGAACCAAAACGCGAACCCGTCCATCTCTCGCCCCAGTCTCCTTCGGTCATTCCGATCGGAAACGCCCCGTATATCAGAAAGGGGCGGGGATGGCTACGTTGAACGCCTGTGGACTATTCCCCGGGGCCCACTTGACCGCCGGTTCCGACCCGCAAGCCAACCCGCAAGCCGACATGAATCCACCGACGCTCGGTACCCACTGCTTGCTCGACCTGTTCGACTGCCAGGCCGCCGAACTCGACGACCTCGCAGTGCTCGAACAGTGGCTCCGGCAGGCCGCCGCCGCCGCCGGCGCCGAGGTGCTCGGGGTGCTCCGCCACCGTTTCAACCCACAGGGCGCGTCGCTGGTCTGCTTGTTGGCCGAGTCCCACATTTCGTTGCATACATGGCCGGAAACGCGTCGAGCGGCCGCGGACATTTACACCTGCGGCGCCGACTGCGAACCCCGACGAGCCTGCGTCGCCTTAATCGAACGACTCAAGCCGGAACGACACTCGCTCCGTATCGTCCCCCGCGGCCTGCCGCCGCCCGTGGACTCCGAATAAACTCCCGCGCCGGGAACAAGCCCGACGGTTCGGGGGGAGCGATTAGGTTTCGGGTTTCAGGTTTCAAGTTTCAAGTTTCAGGTTTCAGGTTTCAGGTTTCAGGTTTC
>JBIKVL010000386.1:0-5126 GCA_044356875.1 Pirellulaceae bacterium
GAACCGGGGACAGCACATCCATCGCCGCGTCATCCGCCGCGAGCCGGTTGTGGGTCTCCGGCGAGTCGGTCACGATTTCGACCGTGAGTTCCTCCCGGCGGGGCGCCACCGACGCTTCGCCCAAGAGGAGCGGAAAGGAGACCGTCTGCGTCTCACCCGCCGCCAACGACTCGATCGTCTTTTCCTGGACCGCCGTGTTGGCCGCGCTCACCTGGACTCGGACGGCCGCCGCGGGCCGTTCGCCCGTGTTCCGAACGGCGACCACGTAGTCGAACGGCACGCCCGCCGCGACCGGCCCAACCGTGCCGAGTCCCGCCACCGTCAAGTTTCCGACCGCCGCGTCGCCGACATCGCACAGCCACCACGAAGCGTTCGCCGCATCGTCGCCGGCGTTTGGGGTCGTCTCCTGAACGCTTTCGTTCGTCGCGTCTTTCTCCACATTGTCAGCCGCATTGTCAGCTGCGTTGTTTTCCGCGTTGTCCGATGCGGTAACCGCATTCCAGTCGCGTTCGCGAAAGTCGGAGCAGACGAGCACCGCGCGGCGGGTGGCGGGGCGGGCGTCGAGCCAGCGGCGGAACGCAGGCAGTGTCGCGGACCAGTCGACGGCGGCGTCGGTGCAGGCCAGCCGATCGACGGCGGCGAGCAGTTCGTCGACCCGTGCGGCGGCAAGCGGCACGCGCTCCCAGCGGGGCGTCGTCGGCGCGGTGGCGACGAGCAGCGTGAGCGTATCCTGGCCCGCGGCGGCACGGGCCTCGATCAGTTCCCGGAGCCGCCGTTTCGCGAGCTCGAATGCCGAGCCGGACGCGCCGATGGTTTTCATGCTGAGCGAGTCGTCGAGCAGCACGATCCACTCGCGTTCGGCACGAGCCGCGCGAACCGCGCGATTGGAGCCGCTTGCGTCAGCGGCGGCGGGAAATGCGGACCACAGGGGACGCGCGACGACGACGGCGGCGGCGAGCACCGCGAGTACTCGGAGGGCAAGCAGCGCGCGGTCTTCGATTCGTGTGCGGCGTTCCTCGCGGCGCCAAGCGCCGGCGAGGAGTCGCATCGCGGCCCAATCGATGGTCCGCACGCGGCGGCGGCTCCACCAGTGGATCGCGATGGGAACGGCGGCCAGCAGCGCGCCGCCCGCCAGCAGTCCTGGATGCACGACCCATGCCCACAAGCGGCCTGCGAACAACGCCTCAAAGCCGTTCATGCCGGAATCCCAGGTAGCGGGTGAGGGCGGCGGCCAGCGGGGCCCGCATGTCCACAAGGAAATGGTCGGCGCCGGCGGTGGTGCAGGCCTTGCGAATGGTCGTCAGGAAAGTCGACAAGTTCTCCAGATAGGCCCGCCGCAGCGCACGCGGGTCGGACTCGACTTCCGTCGTCGACTCCAGTCCCCGGAAAAGCGATAGACCCTCGAAGGGGAATTCGAGTTCGTCGCCATGCAGCACTTGGCAGACGAGCGTTTCTTGGCGGCGGCCGCGCAGTTCGCCGAGCGCGGCGGGCAGCGAGTCTTCCTGATCGAGGAAGTCGCCGATCAAGATGACCAGTCCCCGCCGGCTCCAGTGCGGCGCGGCCGCTCGGATGGCCGCCGCGAGCTGGCCGTCGCCCGCCGGCTCGCACGTCTGCAGCGAGCGGGCGATCAGTTCCACTTGGCTGGACTGCGCCCGCGGCGCGGCGACGCGCAGCCCGCCGCTCGTCGCGAGAATCAGCCCGGTGGGGTCTTGCTGGCCGGTGAGCAAGTAGGCGAAGCACACCGCTAGCGTCGCCGCATGATCGAACTTGCTCCACTTCGCCGCGTCGCCGTACTTCATCGAGCGGCTGGCGTCGACCACAATCCAGCACGGTAAATGGGTTTCCTCGTGGAACTGCTTGACGACCAGCCGTTTGGTGCGGGCGTAGACTTTCCAGTCGAGCCGTCGCGGCTCGTCCCCCATCACGTACGCGCGATGGCCGGCGAACTCGGTGGCCGCCCCGAGGTACGGACTGGCTTGGCGCCCGACGAGCCAACCTTCCACAATCCGGCGCGCACGCAGCTCGAGCCCTTCCAGGCGGCTGAGCACAGCGGGCTGCTCGTAGGTCATGGCGCGCTTTCCGGCGTCTCCGCCAGCAGCCGGTCGACCACTTTGTCCGTGGTAACGCCCGTCGAATTGGCGTTGTAGTTGGTGAGAATGCGATGCCGCAGCACCGGGTGGGCCAACGCCTGGATGTCCTCGATGCCGACTTGCATCCGCCCATGCATCGCGGCGCGGGCCTTGGCTCCCAGGATCAGATACTGAGCCGCTCGCGGGCCCGCGCCCCAGCTCACCCATTCCAAGGCGAAGTCGTGCGATTCGGCTTCATAGACGCGGGTGCCGCGGACGAGCCGCAACGCGTAGTGAAGCGTATGGGGTGCGGCGGGAATCTTGCGCACCAATTCCTGCGCTTCGAGGATCTGTTCGGCCGACAGCACCTGCTGGATCTCACCCCGGCTCGCCGACGTCGTCGCTTCGATAATGCGGTATTCCTCGTCGTACGTCGGGTAGCGCACGAACACCTTGAACATGAAGCGGTCCTGCTGCGCTTCCGGCAACGCGTACGTGCCTTCCTGCTCGATCGGATTCTGCGTCGCCAAAACAAAAAACGGATTGGGCAGGGTGTGTCGCTGTCCGCCCGCCGTGACCTGCCGCTCCTGCATCGCTTCCAACAACGCCGCCTGCGTCTTGGGCGGCGTGCGGTTGATTTCATCCGCGAGAACGATGTTGGCGAACACCGGCCCACGCAGGAACTTGAACGACATCTTGCCGGTCGACTTGTCCTCCTGCAGCACCTCGGTGCCCGTGATGTCCGACGGCGTCAGATCGGGCGTGAACTGAATGCGGCTAAACTGCAACTGCAGACAACGCGCCAGCGAACTGACCATCAACGTCTTCGCCAGCCCCGGCACGCCCTCCAGCAAACAATGCCCCTGCGCGAAGATCGCGATCAGCAGCTGTTCCAACACCGTTTCCTGGCCAACGATCACTCGCCCCAGTTCCGCTCGCAACTGTTGATAGACCGACTGCAGCCGCCGCACCGACTCGACGAGCGACGGATCGTTGGCCGACACTCCCAACGGCGACGCGGCGGTGACGGACGACGGCGAGGAGCCGGATGATCCGGGTGAATCGAGCGGCGCGGAACCGCTGCCGAGCGGGACGGGCGAACGGGCGACATAGTCCATCAGCGTGGACTCCAAGGCAGGTGGGGCGAACGTTCGGCTAGTTTACCCCACCCAGCGCGGCGATGGCGAGCGGCGTGGCGATCAGCGGATCGTCTTCCCGCATGGCGGGTTCCGGGTTGGCCCACGAGCCGTCCGCGCGTTGTCGAGCGATCACCGCCGCCGCAAGCGACTCGCGGGCCGCCGCCTTTCGCTCGGGGGGGAAAAACGCCGAGGCCTCGACGAGCCGCGCGGCCCAATAGAACCTCAAGGCGTCCGTCCCTCCCGCGGCGATGTCCCAGCGTTCCAGCTTCGCGAACCAGCCAAGCGCGGCGTTCCAAGCCGCGTCGAACGAGGCGGCGGCGTTGGCGCCAGCGGTGCCGGTGAGCGTCCTTAAGCTGGCGAGCGCCAACAGGCCATCACACGACGCGGAACCGTACGAAAACGGCTGTCGCGTGGCCGGATCGAGGCCCGCCTTGTTGTCCGTCGCGCCGCGATCGGGCGTGAATACGAAGCCGCCGTCGCCGGGTCGGTTCTGACAGCGTTCAAGCCACCGTCGAGCCGTTTCGCGCCAGTCCATATCCCCAGTGGCCACCGGTGGGGTGCTCGATTCGGACCGGTCCGCGGGCGCCTTCGGAGCCGAATGGGCCAGCGCCTGCAGCGCCCATGCGGTCAACGACAGGTTGGTGCCCGTCGTAATGCCGCGCGGCGGCGGCATGCTGCCCAGATCCCAACCGCCCCGATGAATATCGGAGGCGGCGAACCCGCGGCCGGTCGACACCTGAGTCGCGAACAGATAATCGCGCATCCGCTGGCGTTCGACAGCCGACCAGAGCGGCTGGTCGGGCGATTCCGCCAGCAACGCCAGCGCGGTCGCGTAGACCGGCAGATCGAGCGTTCCGTCGGGACAGCAAATCGCGCCGCGTCGTTCCAGTCCAGGACGAAGGAAGCGAACGGCGGCAGCCACCGGTTCGCGAAGCACGACGGCCAACGGCGATTGGGGCCGAGCGGTCGCGGCCGGGATGGCGAGCGACGGACGAGCGGGCGGAGGAGGATCTTTCGGCTTGGCGAGTTCCGCGAGCACCCGCAGCACGAACGCCGTCAACGCCGCGCCGCCGCGGAGCGCGCCATACCGCGATCGAAGCCAACCGCCCGAGGCGTCTTGCGTCGCCAGCAAATAGTCGACTCCCTTGGCGATCGCTTCCGACGGCGTGGCTGGCATGGATGCAACTTCTTCCTGGGAATCGCTCAAGCGTTATACGCCTATCAGCGTACCACGAAGCACACGAAGGGGCGGCTACACCTGGGAAATGGGCAGATAGCGGCGGGGCGCGTTGAGCACCAGCAGGGCGGCGGCCGTGCAGAACACGCGGCTGGTGATGCAATGCGCGCCGCTCCAACTGCCGTCCTCGTTCTGCACGGCGACGATCTTGTCCCGCACCACACCGTACCATGCGTTCCAATCGGAGCCGCCCCGTTGCGAGAGCGTTTCCGTAATCAAGTGGAACGCCAGGTATTCCTCGCCGCCCGCTTGCGTGAACGCCGTGTTGTCGCTGGTAACGAGCTTGAGCGTTTCGTGGATGGCTTGACGCGCGACGGGAGTTGTCTCCTGGCCTAAGGCGTACAGCACTCGGATTCCGGTGGCGTTTTTGTAGAGCGTGTGCATCCAACCGGCGGTGGCGGCGCCGCCAAGGCTGGCTTGCATCTGCCGCGCGAGGAAGGCGGCCGTCGTCTCGGGACTGGCTCCCACCCGCAGGCCGGCGAAGTGGGCGGCACGCAGCGCCACCCAGCCCATGACGGTGCCGAGCGTTGGCGCCCACGAGGTCTGTCCCCAGTGGCCTTCGGACGTTTGAGCGGCGACGATCGCGTCCAGGACACGCCGCAATGCCCGTCGGACCTGAGCCCCTTCGAGCGTCTCGCCCGCCACTTGGCTGAGAAACAACGCCGCCAAAAAACTGTGGGC
>JBIKVL010000387.1:0-5106 GCA_044356875.1 Pirellulaceae bacterium
ACGACGCTTCCCGATACTTTCCGTCGCGTGGCGCATTTCGGCATGCCAATGAAACGCGAAGACGGTCGCCTCCAAGACTACCTACGGCACCGTCCCGGATGCGTCTTCACCCGCCGCCCACCGCCTATTGTCGCGACATAAGCTGACGTGGGCCCGGCAGCGGCGATCGAGGCTGAAATGGCTTGATTCCATCTAGTCGGGTTGATACGTTTGTCGATGGTCGGCAGGGAGTGCGGGCGAATGCGGATCGGCTTCGACCGGCGTGGCACGTGGGAAGCATGAGACGGGAGAGCGAGCGATGCTATCGATACGCGATGCGGCGGGCAGGATGGGGCGACGCGATTTCCTGCGAATCGGCTCGTTAGGCATGGCTGGCGGTCTCGGCGCTTGGTCGCTCTCCGACCTGCTCGCCGCCAAGGCGAACGCCGCCACATCGCACCGCAACGTCACCGACAAGTCGGTCGTGTTCCTGTTCCTGCATGGCGGTCCGAGCCAGATTGAAACGTTCGATCCGAAGATGGACATGCCGGCGGAGATCCGCAGCGCCACCGGCGAAATTCCCACGGCGATTCCCGGCGTCACCTTCGGTTCGTCTTTCCCCCGGATCGCGTCGCTGGCCAAACGCGTGTCGATCGTGCGTTCCTACCGCACGGGCGATGGCAACCATGACATCAAGCCGATCGTCAGCCGCCAATCGCTGGGCGCCAACCTCGGCTCCCTTTACTCCCGCGTGGCCGGTTCGAACCATCCGGCCACCGGCATGCCCACGAACGCGGCGTTGTTTCCGCGGGCTGTGGATGATTCGACCCAGCCGGCGAATTTTGGCTTTGGAAAATTCGACAGTTCGGGGTTGTTGGGGTCGGCGTACGCGCCGTTCGTGCCGGGTGGCGGCGGCAACATGCAGAAAGACATGCAGTTGGCGTTGAAAGCCGAACACCTGGACGACCGCCGCAATCTGCTCAAGGGCCTAGATGTCATCAAGCGTTCGATCGACGCCCGCGCGCTCGAGGGCCTGGATCGTTTTCAGGAACAGGCGTTTCAGACCATCTTGGGCGGCGTCGCGCGGGCTTTCGATCTGTCGCGGGAAGATCCCCAGACGGTCGCTCGCTACGACACGGCCCCGCTCGTCCGTCCGGACCAGATCAGCCGCAAGTGGAACAACTACAACAACTACGTCGACAACGCGAAGACGCTCGGAAAGCTGCTGTTGCTGTCCCGGCGGCTGTGCGAAGCCGGTTGTGGCTTTGTCACCGTGACGACCAATTTCGTCTGGGACATGCACGCGGACGTCAATAATGCGACCATGGAAGAGGGCATGCAGTACATGGGCTTGCCGCTCGACTACGCCGTCTCGGCGTTCCTGGAAGATGTCGCCGCCCGCGGCCTTTCAGACAAAATCCTCTTGGTAGTCTCTGGCGAGATGGGCCGTACGCCGCGAATCAACAAGAACGGCGGCCGCGATCACTGGGGTGGCCTGTCGCCGCTGTTGCTCGCGGGCGGCGGGCTGCGAATGGGCCAGGTGATCGGCCATTCGACTCGCGACGCCGGTGAACCGCTGAGCGAGCCGATGGGGATCGAGAACCTGCAGGCGACGATCATGAACACCCTGCTGGATGTCCCGCAGGTGCGACTCATGCCCGGCCTGCCGACCGACGTACTGCGAACCATCACGGGTTCCAGTCCGATCCCCGGCCTGCTTGGATAGCGGGCTGAGGTCCAACAACATCCCCGCTTCACGAAAAATAAATCAGCATTACCGCTGGTAATCTTTCCCATCCTGCCAGAGCGGCGAAGTGATCGTCGCAACTCTCTGTGTGGCAGGGACTAACGGATGATTCGGGGCCGCCTGGAGTCACCGTTCGGGGTCGACCGCGTGCGGGCTCATCGGTTTTTCCTGCGACCGCGCCAATTGACGATCCCCCATTTGGTCGCTAGTCTTCGAAATTCGTCAAGGTTGATTCTGCTATCGCGAGATATTTGATTTCGTGATGGTTGCGCGGTCGGTGTCTGAGCGGTTTTCAGGCGGAAGACAGGGCGGTGTCTCGGCCATGCACATGAAGGTTTTGAAGGTGTTCTGCGACGTCGTGGGGCTCCGCAGCTTTTCGCGGGCCGCCGACGAGAACGGAATTTCCCAGTCCGGGGCTAGCCAAATGGTGCATCAACTCGAAGAGCATTTGGGGGTGCGGGTCTTAGACCGCTCCAAACGCCCCTTCGTGCTCACACCGGAAGGCATGGTGTTCCACGAGGGCTGCCGCAAGCTGGTTCAGCGGTACTACTCGTTGGAAGAGGAAGTGCGTTCGCTGCACGCGGAAGTTTCCGGCCGAGTCCACGTCGCTTCGATCTATTCGGTGGGCCTGAGCCACATGAACCAGATCGTGCAGATGTTCTTGCGAAAGCAGCCGAAGGCGAATGTGCGGATGCAGTACCAGCATCCGCAGCGCGTTTACGAATTGGTCGAGTCAGATCAAGTCGATCTGGGGTTGGTGAGCTATCCCAAGCCGTCGCGGAATCTCCGTGCGACTCCATGGCGTTCCGAGCCGATGTTGGTGGTCTGCGCTCCGACGCACCCGCTGGCCGATCGCGAGTCGGTGCGGATCGGCGAGCTGGACGGGATGAAGATGGTTGGCTTCGACGCCGATTTGGAGATCCGACTGGAACTGGATCGGGAACTGGCCGCTCGGGATGTTTCCGTGTCGGTGGTCATGGAGTTCGACAACACCGAGACGATCAAGCGGGCGGTGGAAATCGATGCCGGGTTCAGCATTCTGCCGGCTCCGACGGTGGAACGCGAGGTCCGCGCGGGGACGCTGCGGGCCGTCTCGATCTCCGACGTGCGGCTGCAGCGCCCGATCGGCATTATTCAGCGTAAAGGGAAAGAGCTGGGCCAGACCGCGCTCCGCTTCCTCAACTTGCTGATGGAACATTCCAACACGCCGCCCAACGCGGCCGGCGGCGCCGAAGATTCGATCGGCGACTCGATTGGCGACTCAATTGGCGACTCAATTGGCGACTCTGGGGGCGACGATGGCGAAGAGCCTCCGGCGGCCCCGACCCGTTCGGAGCCGCGAACTCGCGGAAAGCGGCGCCGCCGCCGGGAACCCGTTTAGCACGGGGGAGCCCGTTTTCGCTGCGAATAAACAATATTTTGATTTTGGCTTTTGGTTCGTAGTCACGGTTAGAGCGACGAAAAATGAACGACGAGACGAAGATGGGTTGGCCTGGGAAGCAAGGTTTGTACGATCCGGCCTTGGAAAAAGACAGCTGCGGCGTGGGATTTGTCGCGCATGTGAAAGGCGCACGCAGTCATCAGATTGTGCTCGACGCCGACCAAGTGCTTCGCAACATGGATCATCGCGGCGCCTGCGGGTGCGAGAAGAACACCGGGGATGGATCGGGTATCCTCACCGCGATTCCCCACGACTACTTCGAACGCGTCGCCCGTGAAGAGTTGAAAACGCAGTTGCCGGACCCGGGGCTGTACGGGGTCGCGCAGGTGTTCTTGCCAACGGACGCCCGCGAGCGGCAAATCTGCAAGGATGAACTAACTCGGCACGTGATCGAAAACGGCCAACGGGTGCTTGGCTGGCGCCGTGTTCCCACGGACGCGAAGGGGGCGGACATCGGACCGTCGGCGCTCGCGACCGAGCCAGTTGTCGAGCAGCTGTTTATTGGCTCGTCACCGTCGATCGACCGGTCGGCGTTTTGCCGCGAGCTGTTCCTGATTCGCAAGCAGACGTACCACGCGCTGAAGAAGCATACGCTCCATCAGCGCGGCATGTATTATGTCTGCAGCTTTTCCTCGCGCGTGATCGTCTATAAGGGACAGCTCACGTCGGGCCAGGTGTTGCCTTATTATCCGGATCTTTCGCAGCCGGATTACAAGAGCCATCTGGCGATGGTGCATTCGCGGTTCAGCACGAACACGTTCCCGTCCTGGGAGCGGGCGCAACCGATGCGGTTTATGTGCCACAACGGCGAAATCAACACGCTGCGTGGCAACATGAACTGGATGGCGGCCCGCGAAGGGATGCTCGAATCGCAACTGTTCGGCGACCGCTTGCAAACGATTCGTCCTGTCACCGATCCGCACACATCGGACTCGGGCGTGTTCGACAACGTGCTCGAACTGCTGATCATGGCGGGCCGCTCGCTGCCGGAAGCGGTCATGATGATGATCCCCGAGGCGTGGCAAAACCACGAATCGATGCCCGAATACAAGCGGGCCTTTTACGAGTATCACTCGGCGATGATGGAGCCGTGGGACGGCCCGGCGTCGGTGGTTTTCACCGATGGCCGTTACGTCGGCGCGGTGCTGGACCGCAACGGGTTGCGTCCAAGCCGTTACTACCTCACCCACGACGACCGCGTGATTATGGCGAGCGAAGTGGGAGTTCTGCCTGTCGAACCGTCCAATGTGCGGGAGAAGGGGCGGTTGCAGCCGGGGCGGATGTTCCTGGTCGATTTCGAACAAGGCAAGCTGATTCCGGACGACGAACTGAAGAAGAGCATCGCGACGCAGCGGCCCTATGCCGAGTGGCTCCAGCGGCAGCGAGTCGAACTGAAGGAGATACCGGCGAGCGACGAGGCGCACGGCTTCCATCCCGAGTCGCTGCTGCAACGGATGCAGGCGTTCGGCTACACGACGGAAACGCTGCAATTCATGCTGTTCCCGCTCGTCAAGGAAAAACGCGACCCGATCGGCTCGATGGGGAACGACTCGGCCCTCGCCGTTCTCTCCGACCAGCCGCGGTTGATTTACGACTACTTCAAGCAGTTGTTCGCCCAGGTCACCAATCCGCCGATCGATTCGATTCGGGAAGAGGTGATCATGTCGCTCGAGTGCTACATCGGCCCCGAGCGGAATTTGTTGGCGACGACCGAAGAGCATTGCCATCGGTTGCTGGTTCCGCATCCGATCCTCAGCAACGAGCAGCTCGCCGCGCTGCGGCACATGGACCATCGCGGTTGGCGGACCAAGACCATCGATATCACGTGGCCGCTGTCGGCCGGCGAATCGGGCATGCTTGAGACGCTCGACCGAATCTGCGCTGAGGCCGAACAGGCGATCGACGAAGGTTACTCGGTGGTGCTGTTATCCGACCGCGC